>JAQCER010000207.1 GCA_027618625.1 Verrucomicrobiota bacterium | reverse complement strand
GGTGATCGCAGGCAGCGTCAGAACGAAGCAGCCCCCGGAACTTTCTCTGCAGAGGTGCAACTCACCGCCCAGGGCGCGTGCCAGCTTTCGGCAGAGTGCCAATCCAAGTCCCACGCCTGATGCGGAATGGGCAGCTTCGGTGGACGATTTTTCGAACGGTCGGAACAGTCTGCGTTCCTCATGCCTGCTGATGCCGCGTCCGTGGTCGCGGACCCGGAGCATCGCTATTCGACCAGTGCCCGATCCTCTGGCATCGGCCTCAATGTGAATGATCCGGGGTTCGTCGTCCGCAGGACGCGCATACTTGCAGGCGTTGTCGACAAGGTTGAAGAGGATCTGCTCGACGGCCGTGAGGTCGACTTTGATCCGTGTGGCGCCAGCGACTGAATCGACATCCACTTGAATTCCCATGTCAGCCATGGCCGCGCGTTGCTCCAGTCGCGGCAACGTTCTGTCGACGATCGCCTGCAGGGTCGTCTCCTCGATCCGAGTGCGTGCACTGCCGCGCTCCAGCTGGGAGTAGGCGAGTACATTTTCCACCAAGTGGCTGAGGCGATCCGCTTCGGATGTGAGTGTGGAGAAGTAAGACGCACGCTTCTCTGGCGCCGTGACCATGTTGCCCGCAAGCATCTCTGAATAAAGTCGAAAGGTGGTCAGCGGCGTGCGCATCTCATGGGTTACCGCGGACACGAATGCGGCTCTGCGTTCACTAAGTCCTACGATTCCGAACAGCAAGCCTCCAGTGGCGCACGCAGCTAAGACTGCACCGGCCCACGCCAGCGCGAGTGAGCGGCGCATGGGTGACCAGAAATCCACTGATGC
Source organism: Verrucomicrobiota bacterium (assembly GCA_027618625.1). GTDB lineage: Bacteria > Verrucomicrobiota > Verrucomicrobiia > Verrucomicrobiales > DEV007 > JAGROY01. Next base: position 5,753 of record JAQCER010000207.1, on the reverse strand, counting down.
GATCGTCACTTCGCCGGGCTCAAGTCGATAGGGGAGTGAGACCAGATCACGGGTTCGCGCCAGCAATGATTCTGCTGAGGTGTTGTCCGAATGGCCCACAGCATTGACTGGCACGAGCACAGCGGATGGCAGCAAGTCGCGAATCTCGTCGAGCAGCATGCGTTGAACTTGCGCTGCATCAAGCCAGATTCCCTGGGTGACTTCTTCTCCATCCAGCGTTGCCTTGCGTATCAGGAACAGCTCGTTTTCGTGCCAGACGCCATCAAAGGGAGTGGCCTTATCTGCGACGCCCACGCCGATCCCAGCGCTTTCAGCTTGTTGAGTGACGACTTCTTTGGTCGATCGGATCGCGAGTCTTTTCTGCGTGTTCTGCGCTATTGATGCGGAGTTTTTACTCGACTGGCTCCGGCTGATGAACTCATCGCTGCTTTTGACGTCCTCGACCGACCAGGAGGATTGCTGCTCTGGTGTTACTTGGGATAGGTCTGATGGGGCCACCTGTGCTGCAATGGGCGAGGCAGGAAAGACTTTGCCCGCCTTTTCCAGAAGGGCCGCGGCCTCGCTGATCTCTTCCTGTGAAACGTAATTCTGTTCTGCCAGATCGCGACTGTTGCCAGAGGGGACTTGTGGGCTTGTAAGTGTTCCATCGCTGCTCAGCTGGTAGTAGAGTTGAGTGTGAGCCGGAATATCGCTCAATAGCGGTGATGGCAGGATGACGGAACCTTTCTGCAGGATCTGATAAGTGTTCGTGTAAGCCTGATCAGCAGGATGGAAATCGCGGAAATGATTCGCGGGTCGGGCGTTTTCAGCGATTACCAGTGCTCCGGCAGCAGAGTCCATTCGCCAGAGAGCCAACCGCACGCGTTCCTGAAGTTCGCGATCTTCGTCGGCTGCGCGGCGCTCGTGTTCCAGTCGCAGCGTGTGCGTCGTGACCCACGCCATGGCAGCCAACAGCACCGCGATGCACGCAGCAAAAAACGCCCAGACGGTAAACGGTCGCGTCACGGTCATGGTGATTTCTCGGTAGCAAGCATGTATCCCTTTCCTCTCACGGTCAGCAGCGTGACGGGCTGGCTGCTGTTGTCGCGAATTTTTCCGCGGAGGTGAGCGATGTGCATGTCGATGGTGCGCGTCTCAATGTTACGCGGGTCGACGCGCCAGACATGACGTAGGATTTCGTCTCGCGTGATGGCCCGTCCTCGGCGCCCGGCAAAGTAGCGAAGCAGGTCGACCTCTCTCGTCGACAGTTCCACGCGTTCGCCATCGTGGTAGCGGACTTCGGATGTCTCGAGATCCGCGACGCCGCAGGGCAGGCTGACTTTTGCCACGGCCTCTGGTCTGGCGGGGGTGCGTCGGAGAACTGCTTCCACTCGGGCGAGGAGTTCGTTTACGCTAAAGGGTTTCACTACGTAGTCATCAGCCCCCAATTTGAGTCCTCGCACCCGGTCGGCTTCTTCGCCGCGAGCCGACAAGACAATAACAGGCATGCCTGATCGCAATTCGCGCAGCTTTTCCAGGATCTCAAATCCGGAGTGATGGGGAAGCACAAGATCGAGCAACAGCAGATCGTAGGTGGCGGAAATTGCCAACTCCATGCCCTTCGCGCCATCGGGTGCCTGTAGCACTCCGTATCCAGAAAAGGTCAATGCATCCACCACTCCCTCACGGATGGGGCGATCGTCTTCGATCACTAAGATTGTTTGCGTGGCCATGGATCACTTGATGAGTGGTTCCGTTCGAAGTTCTCAGGGAAGAAGATGGATACTTTTGCGCAGGGTATCAAGCAGGAAGTCTTTCGTCGCGTGAAGCGCTTCGTGAGAGGAGAGCGCTGTCGGATCCAGGCGTCGTGCGGCCCCCCCGCATTGAACTGAAGCGCTCCGACTCAACAGAGCCTTTTGCGATCGATTCCGGTCTCGATGGCAAAAAGCCCTGTCGAGCTAGCGCCTCACCCGCGCGTGACCCCCCAACTACTTCACGTCAAAACTGATCCCTTTCATCTCTGCCTGGCTGCGAATCGCGCTGCTCACCGCCTGACCCAGCGAGTTGTCCTCGCCGAGTTCCTGCCGCTTTTCGGCGACCCAGCTGTCGCGTTCCTGCGTGAGTTGCAGGATCTGCTTCTGCAACTCGGCTCTTCTGGCAAGTTGGGCATCGACGTGCGCCTTGAGCCCGTCCGTCGTTAGCTTTCGCAGTTCTTCCGGCAAGTCTTCCTTCTTCACATCCGTCCATTTGAAGTCCTTCTGCTGCGAGGCATCGACGATATCCCAGTGGGCGTTGAAGTAGTTCCTCGAAGCCTTGGTCGCTGCACGGCGCACCAGGTTTTCCTGATTCACGCCATTGGCGTTGGAATCCTGGGCCCGTTGGTTTTCTGCCCAAGCTTCGCGCTCGGCACCGTAGGCGATGTAGGTTCGGTTAAGTTGCTCGTTCAGTCTGAGAATCTGATCATCTTGAGGTGCTTCGATGTGTGCCACTGTCTGATTTTGATCGATCACCATGAACTTGCCATCGGCGAGTAAAGCTCCCTGCTTCCAGCCAGTGGCGATCCCCTCATTCTCTTCGCCACAGTGAATCGTGTTGACGATGATTCCTTTCGAGATCGCTGTTTTACACGCTTCCTGCGCACTGATGGGGCCTTGTGTGAAAGGTTCGTTGCCGGCAATGAAGATTGCCTTATAAGTCTTCGGGGATGCATCCCAGGCAAGTGTTCTGACCGCCTGCTCGATCACCGCGCCGCAGTATTCCTCGCCACCATTCGTGTTCAGCGCAAACAGTTCCTTTGAGATCGAATCAAGATCACGGGTCAGTGGTTGAATCTGGCGGATCCAGCGCGAATCGTCGCTCAGGCTGCTCTTGCCGTATTCGTAGAGGGCCACTTGCACGACGGGTGTCTTGCCGTCTTGCTTGGCGACGATGAACTCGTTCACGACGCTCCAGAGTTGCGTTTTCGCCTGGGAGATCAGGCCACTCATGCTGCCGCTGGTATCCAAAAGCAACGCGATCTGTACCACGGGCACGTCCTTGTCGTCCGGGACAACGGCAGTTGGTTTTGTCCCATCGATCTCCACGCCGACTTTCTCGATGGTGGGCTCCTGTGCCGTTGCTGTTACCAGCAGGGTGCCGAACGATACGAGCGATACGATTCCCGCTCCTGTCAGTTTCCACATTTCTGATTTCATGTAATGATAGTTGTGATGTTAGTCTTATTTTTATTTCACGAGCACCGATTGCCCGTCCACGTTGAGCAAAAGTTGGCCAGAAAGTGCGAAGCAGCCCTGTCGGTTGTCCGCTGCCAGTTGATCGACCAGCTTGCTGAACTCCGGTGATCCGATTTCGACCACCCGGTCCGGAGTGATCGCCGCTGCAGATCCTTGGCCAATTTGACTATCGACCCAGAATTCGCCGCGTTTGAAGTAGGCGCGATCATTCACCTGCTGCACTTGCGTGATCTCGACTTCTTTGAGGGTCGAATCCCAGAATTGATTGGTGCGGTTCAGACTTTTCTTCTCGGTCCAGGACTTTGTGTTGAGTTCCTGATTTGCCGAGTCTGCTCCGAACCGATTGCCGAGCGCTCGTCTGCCGAAGTTGTCGCTGGCCCTACTGCGGTTCTCCATGGTAGCAGCGAGATTTGTGCCTTCTTCTGCGAGGAATGCCGTGTATTCAGTAAGGATGCCGAACTCCTGGGACAGGCGGACAATTTCATCCACAAGCTCGCGCACCCGTGGATCGGTGGGCGAAATCGGCGCTGCGGCGAAACCACCGGCTTCGGCACCAACGTCCCGAATTGCCTCAGCGAGGACGCCAATCTTGTTGCTCGCCCAGAGTCGGGGGACAAAAGCATTGGCCGTGGTGGCTTTGTCGAATTTGAAATCAAAGTTAAAGGAGCGCGGCCCTGAGCGATCGCGTCCGGAAAGGTGGAAGCGCACTGGTTGATCGCCGATATACTTGCCGAGCAGGACGACTTGCTCGCCCTGGAAGATATCGGGCAGCGTGCTCGGAAGCATGTCCGTGACGCGAGCAGGAACGGGATTCCCAGCTTCGTCGATGATCGCAATCTTCGGATCCGCCAGCACAGGCCCTTCCAGTCGGCGGTAGACCTGGCCCACTTTGACCTCCACGTCTTCCTTCGGCATTACATAGGTGGCCACCGCCCGGCTTTCGCGCGCAAGGCGACTGAGCAGGGGCGTATTGACATCAACGCCTACGCCGAAGGTGAAGATCCGGCGATTGTGTGGGTTGCCCTTTGCTGCAACTTCACGAATCGCCTTCTCTGATGTCTGGCCAATCGTCGGCAGTCCGTCAGTGAGGAAGAACACGATAGGGAGCGTACCTTCGGTCGGCCTTTGCCGCAGTGCCTCAACGATGGCGTCATGGATGTTGGTGCCACCACTGACACGCAGAGCAGTAAGGTAGTTGCGCGCCTGCTGCATTGTCTCCGCGTTCTTCATCACTGGTTGTTGCGAGAACGATTCGACCGCTTCGTTGTAGGCAATGATATTAAATGCCTCGCCGTCGTTCAGACCCTCCAGCACTTGCAGGGCGGCTGCCCGCACCTGCTCCAGCTTCTCACCAGCCATGCTGCCTGAGCGATCGATGACCACGCTGACCTCGCGCTTGATTGGAGGCATCGAATCTTTGTTTGGCGCTGGCGGAGCAACGAGCACCGTGAAATAGCCGCCTCCGATTTTCGGATCGGGATAGGCCACTAGTGAGGCGGTGACCTGGTCGCCATTCTGCCGCATCATCGAGAATTGGAATGCGCCGGGCTGCGTGGTAGCAGTGACCTTTGCGGTGATGTGGCGATCGCTGATGCGTTGAAGACTTAACTCATGACTCGGAGAGTACAGGGTCGAGATGGGCTCGGTAGATTTCACTTCCACAGCAATGTTCCATGGAATGCGATACTCAAGTGTCTCGGAACGAGGCAACATGTAGTCGATCCGATTGCCGTCGATGGGTAGCAGTCGCTCAAAGGTCACGCGCACTTTCTGTTTCCCATTCGGCGGCACCGGAAACACGCTCGATTGCAGCATGTCTGTGCCGACAAATTCCAGCAGTGCCGGATCCTTGGTCTGCGCTACGATTGATTCGTATATCCTGCGCGCCTCCGCCCGTGGCAGGATTTTTGCGGTCGCCTCCAACCCTGTGCCTTCAAAGGTGAATCCACGAAACACGGAGCCTTGCGCGACCGGAATGATCACTTCCGACTCCACCGGGCGACTGTTGGGATTGTGAAGCGAGATATCCAATTGCGTCGTCGCCATCTGATCGGTGACGGTAATCGTCGCATCGACTCCAGTGACGACGACCGGCTGATTGATCGGAGGCTGCGGCGGTCGCGGGACAATGAACGGTCGCGTGATCGGAATGATCTGTTGAGGAGCAATCCGCATCTGGGCAGGATCAGGATTTGCCGGAACCTGCGCCGAAACCGGCATCCCACCTGCCGATACCACCACTCCAAGCAGCGCAGCCCGAACGGCAAGGCGAAGGTTATCGAAGAACGAGAAATTTTCTTTCATGCAATCATCCTAGACCCGCAGAAGAAAGTTTCTGTAAATGTTGTGTAAACAGGAAGACGAGGCAAAAGTAGAAATTCGCGATCACAGTGCTAGCCTAGGTTATTCATGAAGATCGTAGCGAGACGCAGCAAATGGAGTCTTTTGCAAGTCGCAGTAGATCGCTCATGCATAATCCAAGCTAGATGCAGCAGGCAGGCGGCGCGAACGGCGGATGCTGCGAATCCAGCAAGGCCGGCG
>JAQCER010000206.1 GCA_027618625.1 Verrucomicrobiota bacterium | reverse complement strand
GACGCTCGTGGTGACCTTACCATCGCTGAGGATATTGGCGAGCGGGCTTTCCGGCGCAGCATCTATGTTCAGGCGCGCCGGTCTTTGCCGCTGACGGTCTTCGAAGCTTTCGACGCTCCGGTGATGTCGCCCAATTGTGAGTCGCGCAATACCAGTGTCGTTCCATCGCAGCCATTGTTGATGCTCAATGACTCGTTCGTAGTCGATCAGGCTCGACGATTTGCCGAACGGATTTCAGCTGATTGCCCCGGCGATGGCGCCGACAAGATCACCCGCGCCTGGCTGCTTGCCTATCACAGTGAGCCGACCCCGCAAGAGCTGCAGCGCGCCATTGATTACCTGACGAAACAGACAGCCATTTTCGAGCAGAAGCTGGTTGGCAAGACTGTCGATGACAGGGGAAACCAACAAGTCGACCCTGCGGGCATGGCTCTGGCGAGCTTTTGCCAGGCATTGCTCGGCTCCAGCCGCTTCCTGTATGTCGAGTGAATCATCCATTTGAAGGAATCCTTACAATGAAACAAAAATCCGCTCCAGCCTTCTGCTCGCGTCGCCACTTTGTCCGAGCCAGCGCGTTCAGTCTCGGCTCCATGGGGCTGGCATCGTTGTTGCAGGACGAGAATCTGCTCGCGGCTCCCGTGAAGCCGTTCCTTGGTGGTGAGCGATTTGATCTCACACCCAAGCCAGCGCACCGGCCAGCGCAGGCCAAGGCTGTCATCTCGCTTTTCATGATGGGTGGCCCAAGTCAGGTCGATCTGATGGACCCGAAGCCAGGCATGGCGAAGTGGGATGGCAAGCCGTTTCCGGGCAAAATCCGATACGACAACGCTGCCGAGGCTTCGTCGACCGTTTTCGCCAGCCCCTTCAAGTTTCGCGCGCATGGCCAGTGTGGCACCGAGATCTCCGAGCTGCTGCCGCATCTGGGCAGCATCGTCGACGATGTGACCGTGATCCGTTCCATGCATACAGGAGTGAACAATCACCTGCAGTCGATGTGGGCGATGAACACGGGTACGTTTCGCGGCGGCTTTCCGTCGCTGGGTAGTTGGGTATCGTACGCTCTCGGATCAGAGAACAAAGACCTCCCGGCCTATGTCGCGATGACGCACCCGTCTGGACTGCCGCAGTTTGCGCAACAACACTGGACCAATGGCTGGCTGCCGTCGATTTATCAGGGCGTTCAAGTGCGCGCATCCGAGCCGCGCATCCTTAATCTTGAGCCTGCTGATCACTTGCGCGGAGAAGCGCAGCGCAACCAGATCGATTTCATTCAATCGTTGAACCGTGACCATCTGGCGCAGCACCCGGCGGAGCTCGATCTCGACGCGCGCATCTCTTCCTATGAACTCGCGGGCCGGATGCAGACTTCTGCGTCTGAAGCATTCGATATCTCAAAAGAATCCGACGCCACCAAAAAGCTCTACGGCATCGATCAGGATACCACTCGCGACTACGGCACGCGTTGCCTCATTGCCCGCAGGCTGGTTGAGCGCGGAGTGCGTTGTGTGCAATTGCTGACCATCGGTCAATCGTGGGATCATCACGGAAACATCATGACCGCCCTGCCCAATTCATGCCGGGAAGTGGATCAGCCAGCAGTGGCATTGGTGAAAGACTTGAAAGCGCTCGGTTTGCTCGATAACACCGTCGTCCACTGGGGCGGCGAAATGGGACGGCTGCCCGTCGCCCAGAACCGCATCAGTGCAAAGGTCGGACGCGATCACAACACCTACGGCTTCTCCATGTGGGTAGCAGGCGGCGGCTTCAAAGGCGGCCATGTCCACGGTGCCACCGATGAATGGGGGCACCACGCGGTTGAAGACATCGTAAACCACTTCGACTATCACGCCACGCTTCTGCACCTGTTAGGATTCGATCATCAGAAACTGGTCTACAAGCGCAACGGCCAGGCACTCAGCCTTACCAATAATCAGGGGGCAGAGGTGATCAGAGAATTGCTCGCGTAAGTTCACGAAGCGAGTGCCCCGCCAATGTCGCAAACCTTTTGCCGCGTCTCGCTACGATCTTCATGAATAACCGAGGCTAGGCTTCTGGATTTTGGAGGAGTGCGACGGGTGCGACCGCAGTTGTTTTTACTGTCGATCAACACTTTCGTCATTTAGTTCAATAGATTGGCCTAAAATTTGCTTTCCATTTGATAAATCGGGCGCTAGCATCCCTGAAGACCATGCCCGGACCCGCCCTCACGCAGTCGCTCTCGCAGCAGCAAAAACTGTCGCCACAAATGCAGCAAAGCCTGCAGGTGTTGCAGGTTCCTACGCTTGAGCTGCGACAACTCGTCCAGCAGGAAATATCTGAGAATCCGGTTTTAGAAGACGAAAGCAACGACATTTCCCTTGAGCAACAGAAGGAGGACGACGCCCGAGAAACCGATAGCGAAATCGAAGCCCTGACTCAACTGGACGAAGACTGGCGCGACTACATGCAGCAGTTGCGGCGCAACAGTGGCAGCTCCACTGATCAGGACGCCAGACGCCAGTTCCTTTTCGATTCCCTCGTCGAACCGGTCACGCTGCAAGAGCACCTGATGGCTCAGCTCTCCACCGCTGATGAACCGCCAGAGACACGCGAGCTTGCCGAGATGCTCATCGGCAACATTGATGACCGGGGCTTTCTCCAAATTGCCATCGGCGAGTTCAGCCTCACCGCTGGCATTCCATTGGTAAAGCTTCAGGCAGCCAAAGCGTTGATTCAGTCGTTTGATCCGGTCGGCGTTGGCTCAGAGGATCTGCGCGAGTGCCTGCTGATTCAGCTCAAGCGTCTCGGGAAAGAATTCAGCCTGGAGTATCGCATCGTTTCCTCCCACTTGGATGATCTGGCACGAAAGCGCTACCCGCAGATCGCCAAGAGGCTCTCAGTGACCATTGAGCAAGTATCCGGCGCCGCCGAAATGATTGCCACGCTCAATCCAAAGCCAGGCGGTGCATTTTCTTCCACGCCAGACTTCTACATTGTCCCGGACGTAACGGTTGAATGGGATGGCACCAAGTGGGTGCCGCGCCTCAATGAAGAACACATCCCCAGACTGCGCATCAGCAATACCTACAAGGAAATCCTTTCAAACTCCACGAGCGACACCGCCGTCCGCAGCTACATTCGTGACAAAATCCGGGGAGGAAAGTTTCTAATCAAGAGCATCCACCAGCGGCAGGAAACGATCCAGAACATCGTCCAGGAGATTGTAGGTCGTCAGACCGAATTCATGGAGCACGGCAAAACCCACCTGCGCCCGATGAATATGGCCCAGGTAGCTGAACAAGTGGGAGTCCACGAGACCACAGTCAGTCGTGCCATCTCGGGTAAGTACATGGCCACTCCGCATGGCATGTTCGAGATGAAATATTTCTTCACCTCCGGCTACGAAACGGACTCAGGCGAGAGCATGAGCAATACCAGCATCAAAAATGCACTGGCCGATGTAGTGAAGAATGAGGACCACAAGTCGCCCCTCAGTGACCAGAAGCTCGTGGAAAAACTGAAGGAACAGGGCATCAATATCGCCCGCCGCACCGTAGCTAAATACCGGGAGGAATTGAATATCCTCCCCAGCCACCTGCGAAAATCCTACTGACTCCTTGGGTTGATTCAACTGAAGTAGATTCGATTGACCTCTCGGCAATCCTGCCCGAGTGAGTGGGACGCACCGGGGCGACCACATTTCGGTTCAGATCTTTCAGCTTACAATCACTATTCCTGCACGCACCCATGGTTACTAAAGACACCGTCCGCCAGGCCTTGGCTTCCGTAAAATACCCCGGCTACAGTCGGGATATTGTATCTTTTGGCCTCGTCAAGGCCATTCACATAGTCGCCGGTGAGGTTACCGTGAAAATTCAAATCGCTACACGGGATGCAGCTATTCCCGAGCAGGTACATCGCGAGGTCACTGCCGCACTGAGCCAGATCGAGGGCATCGTCTCCGCCAAAATTGACTTTGACATTCAAGAACCAGCCGCAGCCCCGTCCGGAGCCGGAGCGATCGGCAAGGCAGTCATCCCGGGAGTTAAGAACATCATCGCCGTGGCCAGTGGCAAAGGTGGCGTGGGAAAGTCCACGGTCTCGGCAAATCTTGCCGTTGCACTGGCTTCGACCGGCGCATCGGTGGGCCTGTGTGACTGCGACCTCTACGGCCCCAGCATCGCACTCATGTTCGGTACGGACGAGCGACCGCTCGCGACGGAAGACAATGAGATCATCCCGATCATCCGGCACGGCGTGAAACTTATTTCGATGGGCTTTTTGCTCAGCGACACATCTCCTGTGATCGTCCGTGGGCCGATGGCGACCCGCTACACGCAACAGTTTCTTCAGCAGGTCATGTGGGGAGACCTCGATTACCTCATTCTGGATCTTCCTCCCGGCACGGGCGACATCCAGCTGACCGTCGTGCAAACGGTCACCGTCACCGGTGCCGTCATTGTCACCACGCCACAAGAAGTGGCGTTGATCGATGCGCGGAAAGCCGTGTCCATGTTCGCAAAAGTCAATATCCCCATCGTCGGCATCGTTGAGAACATGAGCTTCTTCCGCTGTCCGGACACCGGCAAACGTTACGATATCTTCGGCAACGGTGGCGGCCAGCGGGAGGCGGAGCGTCTCGGTGTCCCGCTGCTTGGACAGATCGCCATCGACATCGCCACCCGCGAAGGCGGTGACAGCGGCATGCCGATCGCCCTCCAGTCTGTCGATTCCAACGAGATCAGCGCATCCTTCGCCAGCATCGCCCGCAGCGTAGTTGCCAACCTCCGTTAATTGGCAGCATCCGATCGGATCGTAGCGTAAAATTCAGCTTCACTCTCCAGTGAACGGCGCGAAGCTGTCAGCATGCCTGGCGCACCACCATCAGAAGAAACGACGTCCGACAAGCCATGGGAAAAAATCCATGAGCTGCTCGCCGAAGAAGACGGCGTAGGCCTGACCCAGCTACTGGAGTCATTCACCGGAGGGGATGACCGTCGTGCCCTCTCCCGACTCTCCAATGAAGACCAGGCCCGACTGGTCAGCCTGCTGCCCCATGATGTGGCAGCCGAACTCCTTGAGAGCCTCCCTGAAGAACAGGCTGCCGACATTCTACAGGACGTCTCCAGCGAGCATGCAGCCTGCATTATTGAAGCGTTGCCCGAAGATACCGGCGTCGACCTCTTGCAGGAAATGCATCCCGAGGATTCAGCCGCAGTCCTCGCGGAAATGGACGATCCAGTGGAGGCTGAAAGGTTGCGCACACTGGCATCGTATGCCTGGGACAGCGCAGGTGGATTAATGTCTGATGCCTTCGCCTCGGTTCCGGATGATTCGACCGTTGGTGAGGTTCTTCAGAAACTCAGTACCGGTGCGGAACATTACAGCGATATGGACGTGCAATACGTTTACACGGTGGCTGCAAATGGCTCGCTCACTGGAGTTCTGCGATTGCGTGACTTGGTACTCACCCCACCATTTCGACCGGTCTCGTCCAGGATGATCTGTAATCCCGCCTCCGTTTCCGTCAGCGAACCATTGGAATCCCTGGTGAAGGTCTTCGAGGAAAATTCCTACATTGGCCTGCCCGTTATCGATGAAGAAGGCAGGCTGGCCGGAGTGGTTTCGGCCCAAGCAGTGCAGGAAGCCGCCAGCGACCACCTGGCGGAAGAGTTCCTTGTATCAAGGGGTATTGTCGGCGGCGAAGAACTCCGCAGCATGCCACTCTTCACGCGTTGCAAGCGCCGCCTCGCATGGCTGACGCCTAACATTGCACTCAATTTGTTTTCCGTCACCATCATCGGAATGTTCGAGAGCACTCTTGCCTCAGCAATCATCCTCGCCAAATTCCTGCCAATGGTGTCTGACATGAGCGGCTGCTCAGGCAACCAGGCTGTCGCGGTTAGTATCCGCGAACTCACTCTGGGATTGATCCGACCAGCCGACTATTGGCGCATTATCTCGAAGGAAGGAATGCTGGGACTAGTCAATGGATTCGTGCTCGGCACCCTCGTAGGCGTCATCGCCTCGTTCTGGGGCACCTTGTCCGGTGGCCAATTCAATCCTTGGCTCGGACTCGTCATTGGCAGCGCGCTTGCAGCGAACACCCTTCTTTCCGTCGTCCTTGGTGGCCTGATTCCGCTCGTTCTCAAGCGCATGAAAGCGGATCCCGCACTCGCATCCAGCCCGATCCTCACCACTTGCACAGACATGTGCGGCTTCTTCCTGGTGCTCAGTTTTGCCGGCCGCATTATCGAGCGCTTGAGCTGAACGGCAACGGTACGACGGCTGCCTCATTCAGCCAGAGAAATGCAGCGGATCTCACTGTCGTTACGGACAAAGATGCACTTGTTCGCGTAAGCCGGGTGCGACCAGACGATTTTCCTGCGCCGCATGTCGATCCCATTAGGCTCTATCACATTAACCCTGTCAATTTCCTCGAATCCAGTCGGCGATAGTCTGGAAATGATGAGATCGCCCGACTCGTTGAACAAAAACCAACGGCCACTTGGCTCGTGAGCCGTAAGGAAAACATTTGCCCAGCGTTCCTTTTCCTTATTGTCCCCCGTCGTCACTTTCATGCTCTCCCATACTCGATCCCCGGTCTTCGCATCGAGAC
>JAQCER010000205.1 GCA_027618625.1 Verrucomicrobiota bacterium | reverse complement strand
CGATGGCCTATGATGAGAGGCAACGGGACTTCACCGATGCTCAAAACAGTGGCGGACTAATCTGGACTGTGCCCACTTCCGTACCCACTGGCTATATTTCAAGCCACTAACTCGTTGATTATCAAATAGGTGGAGGCGAGGGGAGTTGAACCCCTGTCCTAATAATCCTTCACTGAGGCTTCTACATGCATATCCAGTGTTTGCTTTAAGGAAAGCAGCTACTTCTGGCAAACCTGCTTCTCCCGGTCGCCCTGTTTGGTTTCGCGACGAAACGCGGACACCCCGCTTCGCAACTAGCCTTCTGGTAGTCGCCCCCCAACCTAGTAGGCGTCAGCCGGGGAACGTCACTGTCAATTAAGCAGCGAGTGCGTATTCGTTAGAATCTGCAGTTATTGTTTTTTTGACCGGCTTTTTACGAGGCCAACCGATCAACCTCGGCATGCAACCCCGGCTTCAAACTATCAGTCGAAACCAGAACGCCCCCAAAACACGGTGTGTGTCTGAGTGCCAAAACAATACCTGTTCCCGTCCAACCGTCAATGGGAATCTGGGGAATTTGGAAAGCGGGGTCTAAACCGTCTACACCCTTAGCCATACCATTGATTGGTAAGTCTTAACTCGCCTGGGTAACCACCATGAGAATCCCCACATTTACTGGAAGCAAAGGAACCGTCGTGGGGGAATTCTGATCCTCGCTGTGGCCCGCAGCTCCTGGGAGACGACCAGTGCAGCGAATGGTTGACACCGGATCGAGCGCCAGGGCTCACTGAAGTATGGCTACGAAGGATACAATGAGGCCATGCTGCTTTACGTCCTGGCACTTGGATCGCCTACCCACCCCATCGATAAACGAGCATGGCAAAGCTACACTTCGACCTACTTGTGGGATCCTCCATGGCTTTGAGATGGCCAACTTCGGCCCGATGTTCGGCCATCAATATCCGCACGTATGGATTGATTTCCATGGTATCCAGGACTCTTACATGAAATCAAGCGGGATCGACAATTTCGAAGATTCAGCCCTGGCTACGAGATCGCAGCGCGTACGCGATCGCCAATCCGATGGGCTGACAGGACGACGTCGAAAATGTCTTGGGGCTCACTGCAGGTGATGGCCCTGCGCACGTGAAACACTTCTTCGGCGGCTAGGAACGTCAGTTTTTCACTTGCAAGGCGCGGGGCGCAAGCAGCGTCCGAGTCCGTGACGATGGCACCCTTGCGCCGACAGCGGCAGGCGGCTCCATCCCCTTTGCCGCGAGATCTGCATCCCGGCATTGCGATGGACGAAGGAGCGCTACGGTGATCCGCTCTATGGCAAATACGGATTCATCGATTGCTTCAATCCGACCTTCACATTCACCGGTGTCAAACTCCAGCATGGACAACTCATCGATGGAAAGGGAAAGGGCTGGTTCGACGCCGACTATCTTGGCATTGATCAGGGCTCTATCCTAACAATGATCGAAAATATCGCAGCGAATTCATCTGGAACGTCATGCGCAGGAATCCGTATATCCAGCGCGGCTTGAAAGCAGCGGTGGTTTCAGGCGGCTGGCTGGAAGGCGTCGCTGAGTTGGAGAATATATAAAGACTCAGCGGTCCATCCATCTGCAGGATCTCATGGCGTGTAAACCCGCGAAAGAGGAAACCACAGATTGCCTATTTTCAATTACTTACGAATGCGGGACACGACCTCTCGGATCAGGACGGCGTCGAAGTCCGGCGTATGTCCACCGCGATCTCGTTACGGCCGCATTTGTCTTTTTCGATAGGCATGAGCAATGCACCTTGCCTTATAGTGCCGCCGCTGAGCTCTCACCACCGATTGAGCAAGTAATCCCAACCTTCAAAAACCGCTAAGACGAAACGATCATGAATGTCTTGAAATTGAAAACTACCGCCGCAGCTCTGGCTGGACTTTCTGCCCTGGCAGGACTCTCCGCACACGCGGATCTCAAAGATGGCATGAACGAGGGCGCGCCTGAAATGAAATCGATCGGGGCACTCGCCTTTGGCCCGGAAGGGATTCTGTTCGCTGCCGATCCAATAGGCGCGGCAGTCTTTGCTATCGACGCCGGTGGGAGTGCTGCCGCTGCGGATGAATTCACCAAGATCGAAAAGCTGGATGAAAAAATTGCGGCCTTGCTCGGAACAACAGCGGACGGCATCTCGATTGAAGATCTCGCAGTGAACCCCGAATCGCACGCAGTGTATGTTTCGGTTCAAAGAGGACGCGGGCCAGATGCGAAACCCGCCCTGATCCATGTCGCAGGAGGAAAGGTCGAGCTGGTGGCGATGGACAAGGTAAAATTTTCCCGCGCGGAACTGACAAATGCTCCCGAAGACAAGGAAGTAGGCGAAGGTCGGCGCGCACAGAATCTCCGCACCAGTTCGATCACGGACATGGCCTGGGTCGATGGCAAAGTGGCAGTCGCCGGGCTTTCCAATGAAGAGTTCGCATCCACCCTGCGCCTGCTGGACTTTCCGTTCGACGGCAAAGCAGCCTCGTCCAGCGTGGAAATTTTCCATGGTGCTCATGGAAAACTGGAGACGCACTCGCCCATTCGCACATTGCTTCCTCTCGACATCGCTGGCGAGCCTAACATTGTCGCCTCATACACCTGCACGCCGCTGGTAACGATCCCGGTCAAGCAGATCCAGCCAAAAGCGCACATCAAGGGCAACACCGTTGCAGAACTTGGCAATCGCAATCAACCGCTCGACATGATCGAATACGAGAAGGACGGCAAGCAGTTCATCCTGATGGCCAACAACGCCCGTGGCATCATGAAAATTGGCACGGAGGGAATGGAGAGTGCCAAGTCCATCAGTGAGCGTATCAGCGATACCGCTGGTGTCGGATACGATACCATCGAAGAGTGGAAAGGAGTGACACAGCTGGCAAAGTTGAATGCCACACAGGCAATCGTCATCCAGAAGGACGACGCGGGGGCGCACCTGGCGCCGGTCGCTTTGCCGTAGAGCTCGGACTATTTTCCCGATGTCAGGGTTTTCCCATGTGTGCCAACCCGCCCGTGCGATCTCCGCAGGCGGGCTGGCACTATTTTTCTTATGGCTGTCAATAGTAGCTGGAGTCGCGGAACCAGCGTTGAAATTCCGCCCATCCGAGGGAGTTGTTGTCGCGACCGGACTCCCAGAAGCAGGTGCAACGAAAGCAGGCCAGGATCTTTTAAAAGTTCACGTCGTGAACGAAGAGGGCTCGGTCGCGCAAGATGCCCCGCAAGTTGCGGGCAACTATCAGCGGTCGGGCGATGAGTTGCGATTCAAGCCGCTCTTTGGAGTGGAGCCAGGGATCCGGTATCGCGCGCAGTTGCACCTTGAGGGGCAAAGTATTGCGCCACTGGATTTTGGCATCGCCAGGCAGCATCACGATCCTTCCACTACGGTCACTCACATTTATCCCAGTGGTGACGCCCTGCCGGAGAATCAGCTGAGATTTTACCTGCACTTTTCGGCGCCGATGAGCCAGAAATTCGCGGCAAAGCACGTTAAGCTTTACACGAAGAATGGCACTCAGGCCATCAGGCCGTTTCTCGAACTGTATGAGGAACTGTGGTCGCCGGACGGTCAGAGATTGACCCTTTTCTTCGATCCTGGCCGGGTGAAACGTGGCCTTTCACCACACGAAGACGAAGGGTCGGTGCTGGTGGCCGGTGAAACTTACACGCTGGTGGTTGAAGCTGCATTTGAGGATGCGGATGGCTTGCCACTGGCTGCGGAATTCCGTAAAATGTTCGAAGCGGCGCCAGTCGATTACTCCCAGCCTGATCCAGCGCTATGGAAGGTCGCTGTGCCCAGGGAAGGCACGAGCTCCGCCGTTCGGGTCCAATTTGCAGCGCCCCTGGATCATGGCATGCTGCAGAGAATGATTGAGGTCGTCGGACCGGACGGAATCGGGGTTCCGGGCACGATCGAAGTGAGCGACCGTGAGACCGCCTGGAGCTTCACTCCGGCTCAGACGTGGCTGAAGGGCAGTTACAAATTGCGCATCGATCGACTGCTGGAAGACAGCTGCGGCAACAGCATCGCGCGGCACTTTGAAATGGCGCGAGCTGAGGAAACCTTACCCGTCCCAGAACAGCGCTTCGCTGAACTTGAGTTTCAAACTGGCGGTGCCGATCCTGCAATATCCATGCACAACTGGGGAGAATGGCGTGGCCCACAGCGCTCAGGCATCTCTGACGAGACCAACCTTCCCGTCGCCTGGAGTCCGAGCGAGCTGCTCGTCTGGCAGGCGGAAACGGCAGGCGCCGGCGCATCGACTCCCGTCGTCTGGGACGATCGCGTTTTCATCACCGCGCAGACTGGACGCGATGCGAAAGTCAGCCGACCCGGCGTTGTCCTCTCCCGTGCGGACGACGAACTTGAGTTCTATGTGCAGTGCTTCAGCCGCTCTGATGGGAAGCTCCTCTGGGAGCACCGCATCAAACCGAAAGGCACACTGACTCCGACGCACTCGCTGCACAACCAGTGCACGCCCAGCTGTGTCACCGATGGCCAGCGCGTCATTGCATGTTTCGCTACCGGGCAGCTGTTTTGTTATGATTTGGACGGCACCGAGCGATGGGCGCGCAATCTTTCAACCGACTACGGCGCGTTCGACATGCTCTGGGCGCACGCCAGCTCCCCCACCCTTTTCGATGGCAATGTTTACGTCCTCTGCGACCACAACCCGCAGGCGAACCTGATTGCACTACAGACGGATAATGGAACGGAAGTATGGAAAGCATCCCGCGGCACGGGACTGCGCTCTTACAGTACACCACTAATTTATCAGCACGGCGATCAGCCGCCGCAAATCATCGTCAATTCGAATCCTGGTATCGACTGCTATGATGCGCGCAGCGGACGCCGCCTGTGGACATATGAAGAATTCTGTAAAGTGCCCGTGCCGGTTCCCGTTGTCATCGGCGGCACGCTCATTACCAGTCGCGGCTACACCAATGGCCCGTTGATGGCTCTGCCGCTTCCAACGTTGAATCCGGATTCTGAAATCGTCCAACTCACCGAAAAGGAAACCTCCTGGCGAATGCCTTCACGCGCGCCATACGTGTCGTCGCCCCTGGTTTACAAGGGTAGAGTCTACCTTTCCTCCGAAGACGGCCAGGTTCGGTGCCTGGATCAAGCCACGGGCGAGATGCTCTGGAGCAGGAAGCTTGGGACGACATTCTGGTCCTCCCCTGTGGCCGGCGACGGCAAAGTCTACCTGCTGGATGAGGCAGGCGAAATGATCGTCCTCGCGGATGGCCCGGAGCTATCCGTTCTTGCGCGGAACCGCATTCCCGTCCCCGAAGGCGAGCGCATGCTGGGGTCTCCAAGCATTTCCCATGGCTGCCTCTTTTACCGTTCAGAGTCGCGACTGTTCTGCGTGGGTACAAGGACAGCGAACCAAGCCGGGGCGGATCAACCGCCCTTCGAGCGGCCGCTCATCCGGATCTCAGATCCTTCGAAGTAGATCCGAATCCGATATGTCGTGTTCGGACGGTACTCGATCTCGCCAGTTTCAAGATTCACGCGCTCTGGAATGCGGGTCAATTGCTTATCGATCACTGCGTGGTAACCACGATCAGAAAAGATGTCGATCAACATGGTCAGGGCCAGTGGATCTGACAGCACCTCATCTTCATTGTTGATCACCGCCCTGCCAGAAATCGCATGGCGCTTGATGATTGGGATGAACTTCGCATTGATCAGTTCCGCGATTTGAGAGAACAGCGCGCGGTTCTCCCTCGCATAGCCATCCAGGCGTCTGACCAGTTCCTGCCTGGCGTGGACGATGATTTCATCCGCAAGGGGGATGCCTCTGACGATCTCAAACGTCCCCGGCTCAAGCTCAAGGGAACTCTGGTATTGCAGCTCGTTAAAGATGTTCTGCTCAACCTCCTCAATCCCGCCCTGCGCATTGATGAGATGGTAAAAGAACACTTCACGAAGTGACTGCAATGCATCCCAGGTACTCTCCTTAAAAACACCGTAGCGGTGCTTCGCAGCCTCGACATCCAGGTCCGTGGAACGCAACTCTTTCAACTCCCCCACGCCGCTGGACAGCACTTCTTCGTTGTACTTTGCGATCTGCCGACCGCGATAAAGTTGACGCTCGACGCTCGACGCTCGTCTTCTCATCGACGAACAGCACCATGACATGAATGGTCGGTTGCCGGAAAAAGGCGGCCAGCGCTGTCTCGGCATACTTGCGGTGAAGAAAGCTGATCTTCTTTACCAGCAGCTTCATGCACTCGACCTGCACTTTCGATCTGGGAAATCCATCGAGCACTGCGCCATCACGGAATTCCTCGCCCAGCATTTTGCGCAAAAGAATCCCCATCACTTCGCGGTCGCCCACCAGCATACCATTGTCTTTCAAAGCCCGTGCTTCAGGGCTGTCGAGCAACTCACTGACCACAATCGGCGGACAGGTGAATCCGCGCGCCTTCATGATAAACGCGGTGTTCGTCCCCTTGCCAGCACCCGGCGCTCCACCCAGGAGGATGATTTCCTTTGGAAACCTCAAATTCTCGATGCCAAACTCCGCCTGAAGATCTTTCCAGACCGCACCGAAAATGATCTGCGCGTCCTTGATTTCGACTTCAGCCAGA
>JAQCER010000204.1 GCA_027618625.1 Verrucomicrobiota bacterium | reverse complement strand
CTTCCCGAGCCATTGCGATGAGGCTCCAGCGCGTCGGAGGAAGCTGATCGGAAGACTGGGACAACGAACCGTGGTATAGCTCAAGCCCCGTTCCAAGGCAAGCCGCCATCGCCGAGAACGCCGAGAATTGGTGGGGTACTTAAAATCCAGAGGCGGGCGGAGCCGGGAAGGGAGGGGGTTCAGGGGAGGAAGTGGCGGGAAATGGAGTTGTGCGGGGGAATTTTCCGGAATCTCCTGAAGTGGATCAAGCAGGAATGCCAACAACCTCGGCATTTTTCGCAGTGATCGCGAGAAACGCGCGCTTCCACATGCTTCGCAAACATGGAGGATGCACGTCTGTCCGCGTTGTCAGGGTTCGCTCGTCTTTCCGCGCCAGCTCGCGACGACCCGCCTCACCTCGGCGGAGCTCGACAGCCTCACATCCGCCACCCTTGCGCATTCCGCTCGCCGCTGGTTTTGCGGGGTTCTTCCCGTCGGCGGGCGGAAGGAACGCTCTCATGATGTTCCACGGGATCAATAAAGTGTCTGATACTTTATTTTACGCTTGCGCGTCGACGACGAAACCGGGCGTCCCGCTCCCGACTTCGGCTCCAGCTTCGGCTCGGGCTCAGGCTTCGCTCAGCCTGTAGGCTGGGTACGCTCCTGCCGCTGCGGTTCCGGGCTTCCGGGACGGCGGCGGTAGGCCAGCAGGCCCGCCGCGCCCGCCGCCAGCAGCGCCAGCGCCGAGGGCTCGGGCACTGCCCCGACCATGATGGGGGCGCCGGTGTTTTCGTAGGCCCACTGCACGACATCCAGCGAGCCGATGTTCACCTCCGCCCAGCCGTAGTTCAGCGCTCCGGCGCTGGCGTTGTGGAACTTGAACCCGATGTAGTTCGTGCCCGACTGGAATCGAGGGCCGTATGCGGCCCCGAAACTCGCGGTTCGCCAGTCGGCGTGGCCGATTCGGTAGTTGAGCAAGCACGGCACGGCGCCGTCCTTCAAGGCGTTCTAGCGGATCAACAATAAAGTGTCCGCCACTTTATTTTTGTCCCGTGGTCCAGCCTGCACTGCAGGCGGGCGGGATGGGCAAGCCTGTGGCTGTGGCGTGCCCGACGGTGGAGAAGTCAGGGCAGGTGCAGTGTGCTTTCTCCCTTGAGCGGGAAAAACTCGCCGGTGATGGGTTCGAACGCGTAGGCGCGGAAGGTGACTGAGCCGGAGGGCAGCGGGGTGCGTTTCAGCGCGAGCGGAATGTCAGGCTGCAGAAACGAGGTCTCGTTTTCCGTCAGTGGGGTGTAGCTCCATCCGATCCTGCCCTCGATGGTGCGGGCTTTCAGCCGTGCGGACCGTTTCGGCTCGCGGAGGTTTCTGGTAGCCAGGCCGAGCCAGCGCTCCGGCTGGCCCTCCGCCTGCATGGAAATCGCCACAGCAGGGGCGCCTGTGCGGGTGTCCTTCCGCAGCGCCCAGCCCCACAACTCCACGCCCCCGGGCCGTTTCTCCCCCCTGCTCAGCTCCCCACGGTATCCCCCTGAACGGATCACCCGGCACTCGGCCACGTGACTTGACGGCACGCGTGCAATATGGAGCAGGCCCGCCTCCTCCAGCCCGTCGATCAAGGGGATGGTCTGATCGCCGCGACCGAAGCAGGCAAAATCCAGCAGTCCCGGCTCCACCGCTGCGTGGCGGAGGCTCATGGCAGCAACGACCATCTCCATCCGCCGGGCGTCAAGTCGTCCGTCGCGCACACCTTGCCACCCGCCGATCAGCGCGCCCCAGACGATCACTGGCAGTAGCAGGCGCCGCCCGAGCATGAGGAATCTGCCCCGGCATAGGAATATGAGGCCGAACAGACCGATCCAGAACCACACGATGAAACTGGGATAGCGCGAATGAAAAGCTCCGAACCATTTCATGCTCGCCCTGGCGCATGTGACCGCTGCGGCATTGCCCAGCCCGAAGAGCAGCATGAGTACCCAGGGCAGAAGCGGCAGCGCCTTCATCTCTGCCCGTCGGCGCCACAGCTCCGCAACGGCCGCGCCCAGCAGCAGGAATCCCGCGAAGGCGATCACCACCGAGCTCCAGTTCTGCAGGGCGACACGGTCTGTGCGTTTATAGAGAGGCGCGAGTTCCGCGAACGGCGCTCCCAGAATTCTGAAAAAGTAGGTAGCCACACCGCCCGGATCCTCCATCACCGTGTTGAGCAGGCCAGGGGCACCCACTACCTTCTCCTCCGGCCATCCCAGCCGGTAGATCCCAGCCGCACCGGCAGCCATGAGCAACCACGCCGCTGCACTCAGCCCCCAGCGTCTGCTCGTCCAGCCCTCCTCGCAGGCCAGCGCGCCGATGGCGACTAGTCCGAGCAGCCAGACCAGCCATCCATTCAGAAAGGAAAAGATGGCCACCAACGTGAGCGCTCCGGCCGCCACCAGGCGGAGCCGCGGGGCCTGGCACCGCGCAAAGACCGCAATTGCAGCTACGCCGGACGTCACCAGCATCATATAGCAGATCTGGATGCCCCACACCCAGTTCATCCATTGCATAGGCGAAAGAATAATGAACGAGGTCAACCATGCGCAACACCACCGTGTCAGAGCCGGCGCGGCATGGTGCCGCCAGAAGGCGAGGGCCAGCACCGCGCTCGCGCCTCCCAGCCCCACGCTGAGCAGAGACTCGACCGTGAGATTCCACCCTCCCCAGCGCATGAGAACGAAGTGCACCAGCTTCGGCATATGGTGCCGGCTGTCCGTACCCAGGGAATGGAGAAAATCCCAGAGTGACCCGCCATTCAGATAGCCCAGATACGGCTCCACCAGCACCGGCCAGTGGTCTGCCCGCGGCGCAGCACCAGTCAGGGTCAGCGCCTGCCAGAGCGGCAGAGCGAGCAGCACCAGCGGCAAATACCACAGCCAGGCAGAGCGACACAGCCGTGCGCTCAGCCTTGCTTTCATTAAAGAGCCTTCTCTCAACCGGGCACGGATCACGGCATCCGCTATCCGCGGAAATTGGAGGAGTCAACCGGCAAAGTATAAAACCAAAAATAAAGTGTCTGCCACTTTAAACTTTACGATTTACACGACCGCCATATTCATTTCTTCCTCAAACCCATTCACAAAGTTCCGACGCCTTCGCGAAATACTGCGCACATGTCGTCTGGAATTCTCTGTGGCCGACCGCTTTTCAGCCCCATGAATGCCCACTTTGTCACAGCTCGGAGCAACGTGACCTTATCGGCCGGGCGAACGATCTGGTAGTGGCGAAGCGCGGTCGACCGCTTTACTTCGCCACACCAAGTTGCAACAACGAGGTCGTCGCCCTCGAACCCTTGCCGCAGGTAGTCGATCTCGTGCCGACGCACGACAAAAACCGCACCGATCTCATGATAGCGCATGGTGTCATAACCAAGCGCCTCGGAGTGCGCCATCGCCGCGTCATTCAACCAGCTCAGGTAAACCGCATTGTTCACATGACCGGATGGATCAATGTGCTCGGCCCGAGCGGCGCGATGGAGTTGGAAGGGATTGGCGATATCGAACACGAGGCTACTTTCCGCCAGTCGGGCCGTGGAATCCAGTGACTTTGAAGACTACTGAAAATTCCCCGGTCTTTTCCGAAACTTCTTGGCTTCTTTTCAATTTGGAAGCTCTATACGTCTATACCTCCACTATGGTTTTCCTCCACTATGGCTTTGCAATTCGGAGGCGGAGGAAAATCACTTCCGTTAGATCCGATTCGATACGCCAGGTGCGGCGGACCACGATGGCTCCCACGGGGGATGCGGCGGTCTCCATGTTGGTCGCCATCTGCCACTCGTTGAGGTTCGTCGACACTTCCGCAGTCGCTTTGTAGCCATCGCTGTCGATGAGTTGTGTGAATGTCAGGGTCACTTTTCCGCTGTCGAAGCCGATGGATAGCTGCGGCACTGACCCCCGGTTTAACGGATCGGAGACAAGCGCAAATTCGACGGCGTTGGCTGATCCGTCGCCATCGGCGTCCAAATCAGGGGCGGCGTTCGCGGCGTCGGGTGATCCGAAGTGAGTCGTGGCCCAAGCGGCGTAACCACCACCGCCGGGGTTGTTCTCGCCATCTGATCCTGGGCTCGGTGCGGAAATCGCCCATGAAGTCGACAAGGTTGGATCTCCACCTGCACTGAGCACGAGCGATCGCCCACGCATCGCCGCAGGCCATGGGGCTTTCGCTTCGTAAGTAAACTCCAGCACCCCATTACCCTTTCCAAAAGTGATGGCGATCGTCTCGCCACTATTGCTCAGCTTGTCGTTCCCCCACTCTCCGGCAACAGGCAGTCCTGCTCCATAGCGAGCAGCGAATGCGGCGGCATCCGCGACGATCACGGCATAAGCACCGGGAGCCAATTGCGTCAGAGTGGAACCGGCAAAGTCAAAGGCGACGCCTTTGGTGAAGCTCAGCGCGGTAAGATCGATGAAAGTTGCACCGCTGTTGTGGATCTCGATGAACTCGAAGTCGGAAGTCGTGAGGCCAGCGGCACGTTCGGCATCGGAAGTTTCCGATGGATAGTACATGATCTCGGTCATTGCGAGTCCCTCGTATGGTGACGTGTCCGGAATGCCCGCAACGAACTCAACAGCGTCCGACCAGTGACTGGCATGACCACCGGAGTCGAGCACCCGCGAGCGCACCCGATAGGTTGCCCCTGCCTTCAACGCATCGGCCGGAATCTGCACTGTCGTTGTTGCAACGTCAATGATCGGCTCAGACGCCCACACCGTTTCGATCTCATATTTCCACGGCGTGCCAGCTTCGTAATCGGGGGTACCGGGATTGTAGATGCGGGCGATCCGCCACTGCCGTGAACCGAAGCCCGTGCCGGCAGCACTCGAGAAGGGATCGCTTCCGAAGGAAAGTTGATCGAGCGGGAAACCGACACCCCCGGAGTAAGTGACCGTCGGCTTTTGCGGTATCGCGTCGTCGCTCGCTTCAAGGCTGAGATACTCAAAGCCATAGCCGTTCTGGTCGCCGTCACCCACCTTCCACCCATTCTGGTCGGTGTCGGTGGTGAAATCCTTGAGATACTTCTCGTATCCCTCGTGGTCCGGCGTGGCGAGCAACCGCCGCACGACGCCACCCTGGAATGACTGGTTCATCGGCGTGCGGTAGTAGGCGCCCTTGTGACCGCCAGTGGATTTCGGATGGTTGTTCCACATGAACTGATCGACGTCGACCATCGTCAGAGCCAGAGCTGGTGGGTTTACAAAGTTGGCCAGCTCCTCGACGACCTGTGCGACCTGTCCGCCAAAGTCGCCCTTGTCGCTGACCAGAAGATCAACCAATTCGCGGCACCGGTTCTTGAACTCGATTTCGATGTCGTCATTACGCAGGCAAGCCTTCTGATCGATGGTGCCACTCCAATGCGTTTCCGGCATGGTGAGCATGTCCAAGTCCCAGGGAATCGGCGCCCAATGGCCATCGGGATTGTGATAAAAGAAATGGTTCCAGCCTTCCCGAATATCGATGTTGCCCACGATCCGATTGACCGCGCGGAATCCGTAATAGGCGGGGAGATCGAAGTTTTCCCGCCACCATTCCGTCGGCTGAACTCGGCGACTCTTACCGAGAAAGCTCGTCAAGTCGCTCGTGTTCGTTGGATGGGTCGGCCCCTGGTTCTTCTTATCGCCGTTGCCACCCTCGAGCTTGTAGGTGTTGCCGTCACCCAGGTTTCTTGACGAGAGAAAGCGGCTGTCCGGATACTCGACGAATAGATAGAGCCCCCAGAGATCGCCGTTGTATTGGCTGTCAGCAGGAGCTTCCTCGGCATCGTCGACGACACGAAAATGCAGCCAGTGCGTATCGGGCGAGGGTGTGCCCGCAAGTTGATACAGCCTGAATCCGAGAGCCTCCTCCATGCCGGCCATGCCACGGTTCGCTGGAACCCACGGACTCGCACAGGCATTCATGTTCATCGTCTTGATCTTCGTCGCATACTTCCTGCCGTAGTTGTCCCGCGCCACCAGATCGTGGTTTCGGGCAAAGTGGATGCGCCACTTGTTCTTGCCCGATTGATACGTCGAAAATTCTCCCCGGTTGCTGAACTCAATGTGGTCGTAGACCACGCCGTCGTAGACCAGCGTGCCGAGGAAATGCCGCCCCTCAAAAGCACTCTGATATTGAGAACGGTTTACGTCCGTTGCATCGGCGATCAGTTGATAGACTGGCAGATGTGTCAGCGCGGTGGGCGGGAACTTCACGGTTTCCGACGTCCCTGGGCGATCGGCCCCTGACCACTCCGGCACTCCATTGTAAACGTAGTAGGCAAAGTTCGGCTGTTCGTCGTCGGCATAGGGGATCGTGACCGAAAGCCCGGCGTTGTCCGTGGCCGACATCCGATAGCGCACCAGCCGCCGGTGCAGCTGAACGTCGGCGGGAATCGTTGCGATGTAAGTGTCGGTTTCCGTAGTGGACATCGCCATGGCAATCGTCGTCCAGCTAGCGGTATCCTCATAGCCGTCATCTGTTCTTCGAATGTAAGCTCCAGGGTCGACGACTTGGTAAGACAGGCTCAACGCTGCCACGCCATCGGCATCGGTGACTTTCACGGAGACCGAGACGGCATCCCCAGCCTTGGGATCATTCGGTGAGTGCGAGACCTGCCGCGTCTGCGGTGGCAA
>JAQCER010000203.1 GCA_027618625.1 Verrucomicrobiota bacterium | reverse complement strand
GCTTCCAAGCAACGACTGGCAAGAAAATCCATGCCAACCCAGCAATGTGAAAGAAGAGCAACGCTCCCAAACGGAGCTCTCTCCGTCGCGCCAGAAAAAGGGAACACACGAGGAGAAAAGTCAATCCAATGAAGATAAGAAACTGGAACGGAAACCATTTGTGAAACGCAACTACCCAAACAGTCCCAAGTGAAAGTTCCGTAAGAAACTCACCGATGGTTCCAATATAAAGATAATTGACGAGGTCAAATCGCGGGAAAAACATGCAGCCACGGACGAATAGAAATAGCGCTAATTGGATCAGGATTGACCAAGTTATTGCCGATGGCGACATGGATTTATTTTTTGCCGTGTGCGGGACGCCTTACGTGGGAGTCATGCTATTAATACTCAATTCACAAGCTCCGCAACCACCATCGAGTGAACATCGAGACGGGGCACGATCACGGAGATGCCCTTTGTCGTCGACTTCATTTCCAACAGTTGCCCTTCCGGTTGCAATCGCACGGCGTTCAGCTTCGTGCCCGTGCGGAACGTCACGCGAAGATCGTGGATCGGCAACGTTTCCTCGCGAAGCGGCACGTCATCATTTGGGAATGCATGGCCGCCGGTCGTGTTGACGTTGTTGAAGAGATGCACGATCAGCTGTTCCCCACCGTCCTTCGCCTGACGCATCACCGTCGAGTGTACGCACATCGGCGCCTCGACGCGCACGGGCGGAGCCACATCCCCCGCCGCCCACGCGACGGCTTCCTTGAGAATCAACCGTTGATACGGGTACGAGTAATGGTAGTAAGCCGCATCGAAGCCGGCCGCGAGATAGACGACGCGCCCCTTGCCATGGGTGCGCGTAACTACGCCGGGGAGCGTCACCTTCTCATCACCTCGCGCCTGCACCGTACCGATAACGGCCGAACCATCGCGCGGCTTCACGCGCACGGCTGGCCCCTTGAAGGTCACGGAATCGGTGCCGACATACGTCGCGAGCTTCTCGTTCGCCAGCAGGAACGTCTTTGGCTGCAGCCGTACTTCGAAGATGTTCCGCCGCTTCTCCCAGTAATCGGGTCCGATGGATTTCGCGAAGTTCACATCGAGCTCGTCCTTCACGGGCGCGGCATCGGGAAGCCCGCGATAATCGACGCCGAAGACCTCCGCCAACCCGAAGTTCGGGCGCGGATCGCCAAGCTCGTTGAACAGCGACGTATCCAAACTTGCGAAGAGGCCGCCGCCGTTGCGCACGTATTCGTCGATCGCCTTCAGTTGCCGGTCGTCGAGACACGCCGTATTCGGCAGGATCAGCACTGCATATTTCTTCATCTCTTCCGGCGTCAGGTTCCAGTCCTCGATCACCGTGGTCGGCAAATGCTCTTCCACACACGCTCGGAAGGCGCCGAAGACATGGGCGAGATACCGCTCTTCAACTTTGCCCGACGAGCGGCCGTAGAAGTTCTTGGTGTTGTCGCTCATGACCAGTGCAGCCCACGGCTCCGGCGACTTGTGGGTCAGCCATGGCTTCCGCTTCTGCACCTCGTCGAGGCACGCATACACGTCCTTTTGCATCCGCGAGGGCTGCGCGACGGCGATGCTCGGCGCGCATCCATAGGTCGCGGACAGGAGCATCCGGCGCAGGATTTCGTGGGCCGGGAAGCTGTCCTTGCCGTAGGGGTTGCCGTGGCTCATGAGATACGGCTCGCTGAACGCCACGCGGTGATTGGTGACCGCCCACGCATAGGCGACTCCGAACGCGGGGACGATACTGTTGCCGCGATTCGACTCGTCGAGCCAGAGTTCCTGGTCGGGCGCGTCGAACAACAGGTTCATTCGCGCCGGCATGTTTCGCGGCACGCTGAGGAAGTGTCCGAACCGCCCCGCGTTCGTCGTCCACGTCACGAGGGCCACTTCGGGTTTGATCTTCTTGAGCCTCGTCTGCATTCGCTGCACCAGGTCTTCGAGTTTGCGGTCCGCCCAGTGCTGCTGGTAGCGGCGAAAATCGGGGTCGTTCAGGTCCGTCTTCGGAATCGTCTTCCCTGTGTCGGCCTTAAAATTCTTCCGGCAATGCTCGCAGTAACAGACGCCGCCGTGATGCAGACCGTCGAAGCTAAACGCGTCCACATCCGGATGCTTCTCGAGAATCTCGGCCAACACATCGATGAAGAAATCGCCATAGGGTCCGAGCGGGCAGAGCATTCCGCCGTGGCCGAACTGCTTCATGTCCACCTGCGGGATCGTCGTCGTGTCGGTCGGGATCCGCCGCCAATCGGGATGCGTCTCGTAGACTTCGCCTTGCAGCGTCGGCGGGTAGACCGCGAGGATGCGGATGCCGAGTTTCTTGTACTCGGCGATGTCCTTCTGCAGCCGATCGAGCGGCACGTGCGGGCTGCGTTTTTTGAGCAGCTTGCTGTCGTAGTAAGGGTAGAACGGATCGACGAAGTTCATCTCGCTAATCGTAACGCCGTGCTTGACAGCCTCGGTTCGTTGGGCCGTGTTCATGCCGGAAAGCGTGTAGCCGACGCCGAGCGTATCCTGCAACCAGGCGGGAACCTTGACCGTTTGAATGGATTTCGTTTGTGCGCTGAGATCATTCGCGGAGAGTCCGAGAAGGACGGCGAGAGCAGCGCGAAGGATAATCATGAAGGAATGTCCAAGGAGGCACAATGAGAATCGTGCGTGGCTCCAGCAGAGAACCACTGCTTCTCGCGCGCCCTCCGCGGTCGACCGACGCAAGCTCAGCGACCCGGCCCACGAGGGCATTGGATTGCAACCAGAGCGCGACGGCTGGTTTCGCTGCGGCACCTGATTGTTAGGCATTCCTTTCATTGCGAAAACGCCAGGCTTTCACGATAGGCTCCATGCTGGGCGGGTTATTTGGAAACTGGATCGCCCCCTTGGGCAAAGCAATCCATGGCTGTTTATCAGATGTCCATATGTGTGCTACTGGCTCTAGCTTCGATGAATTGTCAAGGGTTCCAGCGGAGACCGTCACCATCTCCTTGGAATCAAGTCGCTCACTCCATAACGCGGCAAGGCACCGGGGACATCTCTGTTGCCCGTCAGCTTCGGGCCGCAAATAAGGCTTTGCTTCGCCCTTGGTCACCTTCACTGCGCCATACGGCACCTTCAGAGATAAAATAAAGCTGCTGCCGCTCGCCGTCTGACACTCGGTGCAGTGGCAGCACAAGAGCGCGATGGGTTCAGCAGTGAGTTCATACTCAACATCGCCACAGAAACAGCGTCCACGTGAATGCTCCATAGTTTTTTCAACCTAACGTAGAGTGGATGCACCAGCGGTGGCGAGCCCGAATTCAACAAACGACGTTATCGCCGATTGCATCCCACGCCTTGTGTGTGTCCAGCAGGGGCACAGTCCTAACCTAATGGGGGTAAAGTCCCCTGTGTAAAAACCGTAGCCTGCCTGACTTTCTCCATCTCGGCAGCAGGCAAATCTCGACTGCACGCGGTCGCGAGAGCGGCCGCGCCGTGCGCAGCTTCTGTCGGAGCAGGGAAGGGACGCGTCACGCTGGTCACAAATCACCTGAACAAGAACGTCCGTTACGCCTACGACCTGATGGGAATCTCACTCACCAGCGGGGTTCCGCCACCTATCCCGTGCGCTAAGGCTACGATCCCTGAACTCCATGGTCACCGCAGGAGGCGTTCTTCTTCTCTTTCTTCTACGGTAGAAGGCGCAGCCTTGCTATTAATCATGCGAGCTTTGATGATGTTGCTGAACACCAGCACCACAGATACAGCGGGGAATACCAGACCACCATTGATAGCCAAAATGGAACCACGATGCTCTTATACAGTTGAGAATAAAGTGTCCGGCGATCGAATCCCCGGAATGGGTTAGCCGCCTGATGCAAAACAGGAATGAAAGGATAGTCGTAGTCACAGGCGGTGGCGGAGGAATCGGCCAGGCCGCCGCGCAGCGATTCGCGGAGGCCGGGGCCAAGGCGCTTGTGACGCCCACATTCAGACGCTCGATATCCAGTTTTTGAGAGGCTATTGAGCGGCTTCGCATGCTGATTGCTTGCCTGCGCGTGCTCCTTGAACTTGCAACCCTCCGCTCCAAGTCGGCCGCTTCCTTTTTACAGCCAAGTGACCTTTGATTCCAATGGGCTCCGTGTACTCTTGGGCCACGCTAGCCCAGGTTTCGGCCAGCCCAGATAGAACAGGCCGAGGCAGCGCTCGTTTGCATTCAACTTCAGCGACTCATTTGCTACTTTTGTTTCGAGAACGGGCGAGGTTGACCAAAAACCGCCCAGTCCTATCGCGCTGGCGCTCAGATGCAGGTTCTGTACGGCACAGGCGACGGCTTCGATTTCCTCGATCTCGGCGATCTTTCCCGTGACGTCGCGTGCCATGCAGATCGCGATCGCGACTGGCGCGAGCAGTGGTTGAGTGCCGAGTTTGGCGAATTTGTCAGGGCGATAGTTTTCCTCCGGCGTCGTCGCGGTGTAGAGGTCTTGCAAGGTGGTGGCTAGGACCTTGCGTGCGTCCTCGGCGTAGACGAGAAATCTCCATGGTTCGGTCATTCCATGAGTGGGCGCCCAGCAGGCGTTTTCAAGCAAGTGGTTCACAAGCTCGCGATCGAGCGGTCGTTCGCAGTCCATATCGACAGGCTTGATGGTTCGGCGACTGCGGATCCAGTCGGTGACCTGAATGAGCGAGTCGGGATGTTGGGGGATGGCCATAGCGCAATGGGAAGTCCCCCGGCGGCGAAGTCAAGGAAAGTAGCTTGGGCTCAAGCCCAAAAATCCTTCGGAATTTCCACGGTGACACAAGCCCGCCAGTATCTATGCACATTTCCGAGCTCTCAGTTTGTCGTGGACAAGCCCGGCAATGGTGGCCATCTTTGCAAAAACCACTTACGCAAAATCACTACATGGGACTACTTGACTTCATCAAAGGAGAGCTGCTCGAAATCATCGAGTGGCAGGACGATACGCGCGAAACGATTTCCTGGCGGTATCCCGACGAGGACAAAGCGATCAAGAATGGAGCGCAGCTGATCGTTCGCGAATCGCAGACCGTCCAGTTCGTCTACCTGGGCGAATTTGGCGACAGCTTTGGCCCAGGAAAGCACTCGCTCGCTACCGAGAATATTCCGGTGCTGACCCGAATGAAATCGTGGAAGTACGGGTTCGAGTCGCCGTTCAAGGCGGACGTCTATTTCGTCAACACCCGGTTGTTCACTGGCCTCAAGTGGGGTACCACGAATCCAATCATGATGCGTGACGAGGACTTCGGCATCGTGCGTGCGCGTGCGTTTGGAACTTACGACTTCCGCGTGTCGAACGTGCCAATGTTTCTAAAGGAAGTTGCCGGCTCCGATCACAATTTCCGTGTCGAGGAATTTGAGGACACGATGCGTTCGCGCATCATAAGCATCTTTAGCGAGGCACTAGCGAGTTCGAATGTTCCAGTGCTCGATGTGGCTACACGCTACAGCGAGCTGGGTGATGCGCTATTGCCCCTGATCAATCCAGTGATCAGTTCAAAGTACGGCATCGAGGTCACCAGTTTTATTGTAGAGAACGTCAGCGTTCCCAAGGAAGTCGAAGAGGCGATCGACAAGCGATCCAGTATGGCAGCAGTCGGCAACCTCAATGATTACGTCAAGTTTCAGATGGCCCAGGGCATGGGGCATCCCTCCGGTGGGGGTAGCGGAGCGGCGGGCATGGCCACGGAGATGGCCGTGGGAATGGCAATGGCACAGGAGATGATGAAGCAGCAGGGTGGTGTGATGGGCGCGCAATCAGCCGCGGCAGCCGGTGGTAGTGTGAGTGGCTTGCCCGCGCTATTGTCGCCAGCCGAGGCCGCAAATGCTCTTGGGGTCAGCGAGCAGGATGTTATATCTATTATCGAGTCCGGCGAACTCAGTGCGAAAAAAATCGGCTCCGCCTATCGGATCAAGAAGGAAACTCTGGATGCCTTCCTCGCAGATTGATTGAACTTCATCCGCGCCGGAGTGCGCTTAGCGATGGAAGGAACCCCATAAAATCCTGAGTCGTGAGTCCTGAGTCTGGCGAGAGCGTCCGTAGGAACGTGGAAACACCGAACACACCCCCCGGCGCCTACACTGCGCTTGAGAAGCACTCCTGCCCAGCGTGCGGAGCTCAGGCGGAGTGGAGTGCGCGGAAGCACATGCTGGTGTGCCCGTTTTGCGGCACGGAGTCGCCCGCTGAGTTAGAGAGCGACAGCGGGAAGATCATCGAGCACGATCTGGTGACTGCGTTGCGGGAAGTGCCCGATGAAATGCGCGGATGGCAAGAGGAGCGCCGCACGGTGAAATGTCAGAGTTGCAAGGCAATCACGGTTTTTGATCCAGAGAAAGTGGCGTCCCGGTGCGACTTCTGCAATTCCCCGGAGCTGGTCGACTACGAAGAGATCCGCTCGCCCTTGCGCCCGGGCAGCGTGCTTCCCTTTAAGGTAAATCGTGAGCAGGTACACTCCACCATCAAGTCTTGGTTGGGGAGTCGCTGGTTTGCGCCCAACGCGCTGAAGTCACGATCACTGGTCGACACGGTCCACGGCGTTTACATTCCCTACTGGACCTTTGACTCAGAGGTGCATTGCCCGTGGACAGCGGATTCGGGCACCTACTATTGGGAATCGGAGTCCTAC
>JAQCER010000202.1 GCA_027618625.1 Verrucomicrobiota bacterium | reverse complement strand
CGAGTTGCTTGATTTTCGCCTTCACCCGCTCGTCGACGTGCAGCGGGTTCTCGCCGTAGCGCATCAGCGCCACGCCGCCCACGGCTTCGACGCCCGCCTTGTCGAGCGCGCCGCGACGGAAGTCCGGCCCGATCGTTACGGTGGCGACGTTCTTCACCTGGATCGGCGTTCCTCCTTCCTCCCGGATGACGACCTTCTCGATGTCCTCGGCCGTCTTGATGAAGCCGACGCCGCGGATGAAAAACTCGACGCCATTCTTCTCCAACACCTTCGCGCCGACATCGATATTCGACTTCCGCACGGCCTCATTGACATCGAAGAGCGTGACGCGGTGCGCCCGCAGTTTATCGGGGTGAACGTCGATCTGATACTGCTTCACGAAGCCGCCGATACTCGCGACTTCACTCACGCCTTCGACGGCGTTAATCTGGTAGCGCAGATACCAATCCTGGATACTCCGCAGCTCCGCGAGGTCGAAGCCTTCGCCCTCGACGGTGTACCAGAAAACCTGCCCGAGCGCCGTGGCATCCGGGCCGATGACGGGCGTGACGCCGGCAGGCAGGCGTTGCTGCGCGACGTTCATTCGCTCGATGACGCGCGAGCGTGCCCAGTAGTAATCCACCTCGTCTTTGAAGATGACGAAGACCATCGCGAAGCCGAAGCCCGACATGCTGCGGATGGTCTTTACTCCCGGCGTGCCGGTGAGGCTCGTGGTCAGCGGATAGGTGACCTGATTGTCCACGTCCTGGGGCGAGCGGCCGGGCCAGTCGGCGAAGACGATGACTTGCTTTTCGCCGATGTCCGGGATGGCATCGACTGGTGTGTTCTTCAGCGCGAAATAGCCGCCAACGAGGATGGCAGCGACGCCGACGACGACGAGGAACGAATTCCTAAGGCACCAGTGAATGAGCGCGGAGATCATGGCTCAGGGGTGCTCGTGCTCGGCGGATTCAGGCACGGCAGGCTCGATTTCTTCGGCCTGCCCTGTGGCATAGAACAAGCTGGGCAGGCCCTGGATCTGAAATTGGCTGTCGATCAGAAAATTGCCCCGTACCGCCACCATCTCTCCACCTTCCAAGCCTGCGAGCACAGGAAAAAATCCACCGGCCCGAGGCCCGAGTGTCACCTCCATCGGCATGAATTCGCCCCGGGAATGCTCCACATAAACCAGCTTGCGCGCGCCGCTGTCGAGCACGGCGGAAACAGGCACCGCCAGCACGAGCAACTCTTTCTCGGTGGGCACAACGTTGTCGCCCGAGATCACTGTCAGCGT
This sequence comes from Verrucomicrobiota bacterium, assembly GCA_027618625.1. GTDB lineage: Bacteria > Verrucomicrobiota > Verrucomicrobiia > Verrucomicrobiales > DEV007 > JAGROY01. The sequence continues at coordinate 5,369 of JAQCER010000202.1, read as the reverse complement.
CATGCCGCAATGCGGGCAGGCTCCCGCTTCCGGCTGCAGCACCTGTGGATGCATCGGGCAGCTGAACTGACCGCCGACACCGGTGGGCGCGGCTTTGCCGTCAGCGAGCACTGGCACTCGAATCTTGGCACTGACAAACATGCCAGGCTTCAGCTTCTGATCGGTGTTGGCGATATTCACCAGCACTTTCACCGTGCGACTCTGCTCGGTTAGCACCGGATTGATGAACCAGATGCGCCCGGTAAACACCTCGCCAGGATAGGCCTCGGCCTGGATCGTCACTGTCTGCCCCTGCTGGACCCAGCCCAGCTCGGACTCGTAGATGTCGAGATACACCCACACGGAATCCAGGTTGGCCAGTTTGTAGAGCATCTCGCCGCTCTTCACCATCGCCTGCTGCACGGCCATGCGCTCGGTGACGGTGCCGTCGATAGGAGAATACAAGGTGACGCGTTCGCTGACCTTTCGCTTCTCTATCAGATCATCCACTTGTTGTTGTGTGAGTCCCCACCGCAACAGCTTCAGCTTCGAAGCCTCAATCAGAGCATTGTTTGCGGGGCCCTCAAGCCCCACTAGTAGTTCCCTCTGCGCCAGCACCAGATCCGGGCTGTAGATTTCCACCAAATGGTCGTCCTTCTTCACCTGCACCCCAGTGAAGTCCACGAACAGTTTCTCGATGTAGCCCTCCACGCGGCTGTTGATCACCGCGAGCGCGGACTCGTTGTACTGCACTTTGCCAACCGCGTGTATTTCGAGCGTGATCTCGCGACGCTCTACAGGCACGGTTTCCACGCTGGCCATGCCACGGGCGTGCTCGGACAGTGTGAGCATCGCGTGCGGTGCGTGGCCACCGTCGTCTTCCTGCTTCGAGGTTGGTGCTGAGGACGTGGTGAGAATGAGCGGCATCGAACAGATAGGGCATTTGCCAGGCTTTGGCAACCGCACCTGCGGATGCATGGAGCAGGTCCAGACCTGGTCACCGCTGGCAGTCACACCGACACTCGAATCGTCCCCGCTCAGGATGATCCACGTGGCAATGACCGCGATGCCCGCCAGTAATGCGACTGGCAGAATGCGTTTGATGGACGAAGCTTTCATGTTCATGTGATTACCTAACGGATGATTCGAGAACAGGCGCGCCAGTCGGCGGCACGCCCATGACTTGCAATGACAGATCTGCTAGCGCCAGCTCGCGCTTGATACGGGCTTCGACCTCGGCGAGACGAAACTCCAGCAAGGTGCGCTCCGCATCGATCAGGTTGATGAAGTTGGTCGTGCCTGCGGAGTATCCAGAGCGCGCCACTTCCAACGACTGCCGGGCCTTCGGCAACAAACTGCTCTCCAGTAGCGCTAGCAGGCGTGTGCTCTCGCGATAAGTGTAGCTCTTCGTCGCCACCTCCACGGTAAGCGCGAGCCGCTCGTCCGAGAGGCGAGCTTTGGAGGCACTCTCTTGATCACGTGCGCCTTCGACTACCGCCGCGATCTTGTCACGCCAGATCGGCAGTGTCATAGCAGCCGTTGGTCGAAGCATGACGGGCGAGGCCTTCACATCGGCCATCGCTCCGAGTGAAAAATCCGGAATGCGCGTCCGTTGAGCCTGCACGATGGCCGCTTCCGCTCGTCGCACATCAGCCTCCATCGCCCTCAAGCGCGGATTGCCTCCCAGCGCCTTCGCAAGAATCTGATCGCCGCTCAGCGAAAGTGGCGATGAATCGAATCCCAGTGGCAAGGGTGGCGCAGCGTCGTCCGCCCCAAGTCCAAGCGAGGACTTGTACTGCGTCATAAACCACTGCCGCGAATCACGGAGACTCGCCAACTCCGTCTGCAGCCGTTCTTTCTCCATCTGGGTGCGCAGCAGATCCTGCAAGCTGCCTTTGCCTACTTCGGCGAGCGACTGTGCCAGTTTTTCCAGGTCCTCCAGCAGCGTCACCATCTCGGCGGTCACGCGGACGCGCTCATCCACGAGCTGCAGTTCATACCAGGCTTTCTTGAAACCATAGGCAACTTGCAGCACTGCTGCCTCAAACTGGAAATACTTCATGTTGCCCTCCTCGGTTGCGACTTCCGCCGCGGCACGCAGCTTACCCGGCCCCGGGAAATTCATCATCAATCCCGGCATCACCGCCATGATCATCTCGCCAATGTCCATTTCAAACGTCAACACGGGATCAGGCAACGAGCGCTCGCGGGTGATGTTCTCCATCGACGCCAGCCACTCGTAATAAGCCGCTTCCACGCGCGGATGTTTGTAAATGGCGTAGCGAATATAGGTATCCGGCGAACCACCGCTCTTCAGTTCGGGTAGACCGGGTGCTGCATTGTCAGGACGATACTTGCGGAGAATCATTTGGGCCTTCTCCCGAGCATCGATTTCTCCCGGTGTCCGCAGGCCCACGCAGCCCGTGCCAAAGAGACACAAGACGAATGTTGTCGACTGGAACACTTTGTTATTCATGGCCGCAGAGATGGCAATGACCACGTGAATGGTATTTGCAGGGCCACTATCGTCGCCGCAAGGCTGGTTTTGCTCCGCATGATCACCGATCAATTGTGCAGAAATTGCGCAACAGCACCTTGTGAGGCGAGGGTGGAAATTCCAATTACAGTATTCCGTTAGACCTCGCGACGGCAGGACATTCCACAACCATGATGGTGAAGCACCGCGAACGCCAGACGTCTCGCAGTTGGTGCGACGGGAACATGAAGCGTCGAATTTCCGTGTTAATACATTGAAACTTGTGTCTGGATACGTTTGCCTGCGGCTATGACTGAACCCTTCTCAACGCTTTCCACCCGCACTCTTGGTAAAACTGGCTTTGCCGTCAGCGAAGTGGGATTTGGTGCGTGGGCACTTGGGGCTGACTGGGGAACGGTGACTGAAGACGATGCGCTGGCGGCCCTTCGCGCAGGTGTTGATGCCGGGATGAACCTGATCGATACGGCAGATATTTACGGCGGCGGTCGATCTGAACGGATCATCGGCAAGTACCTGAGAGAGCGATCCGACGGTGACGGGCGCATTCACGTGATTACCAAAATGGGAAGGGGCGAGGGGTGGGACAGTTCGGCGGCTGCGGTGGCGGCTGCGGCAGAGAGATCGTTGGAGCGGCTCGGTGTCGACTGCATTGATCTTGTGCAACTACACTGCATTCCGTTTGATGTGCTGCGTGAGGGAACGGTTTTTGCCAGCCTTGAGCAGGCGAGGGATCAAGGGCTGATTCGTCACTACGGCGTCAGCGTCGAGACTATTGAGGAAGCGTTGTTCTGCATCCGCGAATCTGGCGCGGCTTCGCTGCAGGTGATCTTCAATATTTTTCGTCAACGGGTGATCGATGAGTTGCTGCCAGTGGCTGCAGAGCATGGCGTGGGTATCGTTGCGCGTGTTCCGCTTGCCAGTGGGGTTTTGTCAGGAAAATTCAGCGCTGGCCATCGCTTCACTGATGATGATCATCGCCACTACAACGCGAACGGCGAGATCTTCAATGTTGGTGAGACCTTTGCTGGCGTATCGTTTGATACCGCCGTGAAACATGCGGCCGCAATCGATGGCATCCTTGTGAGGGAGTGTTCAGGGGCAACGTTGGCGCAGAAAGCGCTGCGTTGGATTCTCGACTATGATGCGGTCAGTACGGTCATTCCAGGGGCCAAGTCGGAGCAGCAGGCTCGGGACAATGCTGCCGCCAGCCTGCTTCCAAAGATCTCCGGCGAAGCGCACGCAGAGTTGGCGAAATTTTACGAGAGTGAAGTTGCGGCGACTGTCAGGGGTGCCTATTGATTGATGCCTGACCTGCTTGACCTGATCTTCCTACGATTTTTTTCGGCTGAAGACAGCGCTGCCGATCAGAATACTCACGAACACCATATAGTAACACAGCGCTCGCAAGAGTTGCTCCTGAGTTGTCTCCCCGGAGAGCCTGGCCAGTAAGGTTGCCGATGGGATCTTCATTCAAGGGGCTACTGCCTGGGATCCCGCCAAGCGCCCACGCTGGCTTTGCGGGCGACCAGTTCCAGGTCGCGCAGGTGCTTGCGGTAGACTTTTTCATCGACTCCGTTGGGGAGTTTTCTGCCGACGGTTTCAGTGATTGCGTAGCCGCGGTTTGCGAGGAGTTCGGAAAGGAAGCGTCGTTCGCTGTCATTCAGAGTCACTTGGATCATTCCGTGGTAGCGATGACTTTGGAGAAGTTTCTCCCACTGGGTGAAGACGGTGAATGGCCTGGCGCGTAGAATCTTCAGGGCAAATTCCCGAGCTTCGATGCCTGTCTGGGTCAACTGCTCTTCCGTGATATAGTTGAAATACTGGGTCTGGCTGCGAATTCGGTCCGGGTCGTTGTTCGTCGTTTCAGGGGCATCGACGAAATAGAGGCGGAACACATATTCATTGTCCCGATGGCGAATACGGAACGTGCTTCCGTCATTGGCGCGGCTTTCGACCAGTTCACAACCCAGGAGGACTTCATAATTCGGGTTCTCGACTTCCTGCCGAACAGTAGGAACAAACTGCCGATCTCGCGGTGTCGGGGGGGCACCTGTTTCGATCGGAACAGTCGCCGTAACTTCGTTCTTAAGAGTTTGCGCCTCTTGGTTTTTACCAATTTTGTATAGCCACGCGACCACCGTCAGAACGCCGAGAATGGCGATCGTAACGATAGCGCTGAAGCTATGTGGCTTTTGATCCATGGGGGGCAGTATCGTTCCAAATGCGGTTGAAATCAACGGCAATTCAAAGTAGAGACGATGCTGTAATGGGAAATACTGATTGGGAGCAATGCTATATTGAGGGGGATACTCCATGGGATCAGGGCTCACCGAGCCCTGTGCTTGTGGAGTATCTTGATGCGAATTCGGTGACTGGGCGAGTCGTCGCGCCGGGCTGTGGTAGTGGTCATGACGTGGCGGAAATTGCGCGGCGATCGGATCTCGTCAGTGTTCTGGGAATGGACATTTCACCCAGCGCTGTGGGCCTTGCGAACACGCGGCTTGGGCTTGAAGCCTTGGCGAATGCCAGTTGTGAGCATGCGGATCTCTTCGATCTTCAGCAACATTACAACGGCCAGTTTGACTGGGTTTGTGAGCACACGTGCTTTTGTGCGATTGATCCAACGCGTCGGAGTGACTACGTGAATGCAGTGCATCAGTTGTTGAAGCCGGGAGGTAAGTTGCTGGCGGTGTTCTATTTATCCCCGAAGCAGCGTGAGGATGGGGTGGCCGGACCGCCGTTCGGATGTTCTATTGAAGAGCTCGATGCGTTGTTCGATGGAAGGTTTGTGCTTGAGGAATCCCGAGTGCCGGAGGTGGCGTTTCCTGGGCGTGAAGGTCGTGAACTCTTGCGTGTGTTTCGCCGGAACCCGGAGTAGTTTCCAATCGTCATG
>JAQCER010000201.1 GCA_027618625.1 Verrucomicrobiota bacterium | reverse complement strand
GCCCCGCACAAAGAGCTGCTTTAAGGTCGACGTTTCGCTTGCCCGCCGGATTGGGAACCACCACGAAACTCGTCTTTCGCGGGCGTTATGCGGACTCCATGAAATGCTGGATCGATGGGAAGCTGGTGGTTGATACTACCGCCCTGTCCAGCAGCATGCGACCAGCTGCCCTGGCGTTGAAAGAATCCGAATGGGAATTCTCCCTTCCTGACTCGGATCGGGAGTCGCACGTCCTGGCCATCGAGTCGGCCGCCGCCAAAGGGAACGATCTCCTTTCACTCCTGAGCTTCCGTCTGTTCCTCCGCAAGGACATCGGCAGGGAAAATGCCTACTTCGCGGTGGCAACACCCGGCGAACGCAACGGTAATCCCGCTAAGGGCGTGGCAAGTGTTCCCACTGCAAAACCTGGCCGGGGAGTTTTCACCACTCCCATCGACGTTTCCCTGTCGTCATCCGCACCGGGGTACCAGTTGATCTACATCACGGATGGCAGTGAGCCGACAGCTGAGAATGGGACGCTGTACGAGGGACCAATTTCGGTACCCAGCACCAAGGTCATTCGCTCACGCAACATCGCCGCTGGTCTGTTGCCGTCGGAGATTGTCTCACACACCTACTTGTTTCCCCGTTCCCAAGCGGGACAGGATGGTGCCGGACTGCCAGAGTCGTGGGGATTCACGCCTGCCGACTACGACTTTGGAACAAGAGATCCCGGTTCACCCGCTGAAGACCTGAACGTTGCGCTCTCCGCAATTCCCTCAATGTCCGTGACTCTTCCGTCCACTGATCTTTTCGGTGCCGATGGCCTGATGGCGAATCCGGACTACCGGGGAGCGGCGAGTGCCTTGCGCGCCTCCGTGGAGTGGATCTGGCCTGGCGGTCAGAACTTCCAGGACGATGGGACAGTGCGGATCAAGGGCGAGGCCAGCCGCACGCCGGACTTTATCAAACACGGTCTCCGGCTGGATTTTCCGGATCGCACAGGTGGCCCCTTGCGGCGCCCGGTTTTCGCGCAAAGTTCGCGCTCCCGCTTCAACACCCTCATGCTCCATGGCAGTTTCGTGGACAACACCATCACGCTCCGGGAAAAGGCGCAGTTCATTCGCGATCTCTGGGTGCGGGACACTCTACGCTCCATGGGCTGGCCATCACCCCACGGCGACTACTTCCATCTTTATCTCAACGGTCTCTACTGGGGACTCTATCACGCCGGCGAGCGGGCCGATGCGCAGTGGTGCTCCACCTATCTGGGGGGAACGCCGGAGGAATGGGATGTCGTCGATGACTTCGGCACCATTGATGGCGATAACTCCGAGTGGCTGCGCCTGCTGGGCTTTCTCCAGGGAGCCGAACCCAACGCGCATAACTACCGCGAGGTCGTGTCGCAGTTCGACATCCCGGCGTTCATCGACTATATGCTCGCCAACATCTACGCGGTGAACACGGACTGGCCGGGTCACAACTGGTATGCTGCCAGGCGCAAGGACGGCGGGCTCTGGCGCTTCATCACCTGGGATGCCGAGTATTCCTTTGACCGTGTTACGCAGAATCTCTTGCCCGAAATTGACCAAGGTCTCGGCGGTGGTCCCGGTGACCTGCTCTCGTTCCTCGCCAAATTCCCCGAGTTCCGCCAACAATTCGCCGACCGAGTGCGCCTCCACTTCTACGACAATGGCATGCTGACGCCACAATCCGCAGAGGAGACGTGGATGACGCGGGCCGCTCAGATTGCCGACGCGGTTCCCGCAGAGATGAAGCGTTGGGGAGACGTCTCCCCCGGCTTCCCGTTCGAGGTGAAGTTCGCCGCAGGCATGCCGCCGAGCTTGTTCAGGATTGGAGAAGGCGCCAGCCTTCCTGTCACTGCGGAAGACTGGAGGAAGGAACTCGACAGGCTTCACAGAGACTGGTTCCCGCACCGCAGCAAAATCCTTCTCCGCCAATTGCGAGCAGTCGGGCTCTACCCGGACGTCACCCCGCCCGCCATCCTTCCGAAGGGGGGCTTCGTTCCAGCGGGAACAGCGATCGAAATTGCCAACCAAGGTTACGATGCGGAACTCTACTACACCCTCGATGGTAGCGATCCTGCCAATGCCGATGGCACGCGATCCTCCTCGGCGATCCGCTATACAGGGCCGCTGACGATTTCGGGTCCAACGCAGATCAAAGTGCGCGGTTTTTATGAAGGTGAAGCCAGTGCGCTGACACAAGCAAGCTTCGAAGTCGGAACTGATCCCCGAGCGCTTAAGATCTCCGAAATCCACTTTGCACCCCCAGGAGCAGGACAACAGGTTCGCCGTGAATACGTCGAGCTGTTGAATACCGGCGATTCACCACTTGCGCTTGGAGGAGTAACGCTTGAGGACGCAGTCGACTTCACCTTCCCCGAGCCATTCGTGCTTTCAGGAAAAGGGCGCGTCGTTCTTGTAAGGGATCGCGCCGCCTTCGCAGCCGCCTGGCCCAGAACCGTCATTGCGGGCGAATACGCAGGAGCCCTGGCCAATGAGGGCGAGACCCTCGTGCTACGCCATCCCGTCCTCGGTGTCCTTGAGACTATCAACTTCCGGCCCTACAGCCCCTGGCCAGAGAACAGCAGCGGCAGCGAAGTGTCCCTGCAACGGACCACTTTTTCACGCTCCGCTGCCCTGGCCAGTTCCTGGGCTGCCGCGCCGCCGACGCCAGCCCTTGAGGTCGACCCAGCCCTCATCGACACAGACGGTGACGGACTCCCAGATGAATGGGAAAAGGACAATGGCACAAAACTGGCATCTCCTGATGCCCTCGTTGACTACGATGGCGATGGATTTGATTCTCGACAGGAATTCCTCGCCGGCACGTCGCCTGTAGACGCGTCGGACTTTCTCCAGATCAACTCCACTTGGGTGGCAACCACCGGCAACATCCATGTAGCAATCAACGTCGTACCGCGAAGATCCTACGCGCTACAATTCTCGCAAGATCTCGCCACTCCCTGGGTGGAAATTTACCCCTTTGATAGCGGAGACCAGAACCAGGAAATCGTTGTGAACATCGGCGCCCTGGCAAAGGAAGGGTTCCTGCGTCTCGTGCTCGATCCTCGTTCGCGGGATATTCGATAACCAGCGACGCGCTCCCGGAGGTCACTCTTTGGTTTGCACCGCTTCAGCAACTGTGCTTCAGAATCACCGACATTGACTCTCCAATTGGCACAACGATTGGCAAAACGATTGGAAAAACGATTCACTCGGTTCGCAGCGCCTGTGACAACTGCACCTTGCTGGCCTTCCATGCAGGAAGAAAGGCAGCGAGGACGGCGACCGGGATGACCCAGAACGGTGTCCATATCAGTTCGTTGAGCGGGATCCGGAAGTCGATGGTCCAGCCAAAGAACGCCTTGTTCACGACCCAGGTGAGCACCATGGAAAGCAGCACACCGCAGACGATCCCGGCAATGCTGCTGGCAAGCCCGAGCAACGCTCCTTCGCCTAGGAACAGGATGATCACCTGCCGGGGCGTGGCGCCGAGACTACGGTAGAGCGCGATCTCCCTCGCCCGTTCCAAGACCAGTGTGGTCAACGACAGCACGATTCCTAACGCTGCCACAACAATGGCGATGAGACGCAGGACATGGGTGATGGCGAACGTTTGATCGAAGATGTCGAGCGCTCGCTGGCGCAGGGCGCGATTGGAGTAGATCGCCAGTTCGCTGTCACCGCTGTGGCTGGCACGCACTTTCTCGATTAACTCCTGGATGACGGTGTCCGGCACTCCATCCTTCAGAAACACGCCCATCGAGTGAAACCTCTGGTCCTCCCAGTAGCGATCAAAATTTGCCCGCGTCATCATGAGCCTGCCCTGGCTATCGGCATAGTCGTAGTAGACGCCTGCGATGGTAAACGCTTTACTGCCAGCCGGTGTCCGCAGCGACACAGTGTCGCCCGCAGATAGACCACGCCGGGCTGCAAGAATCTCACTGGCGATCACATGGTCAGGCTCAAAGAATGCGCGCGTCTTTGCCACATCGTTGCCGCCGGTGAATGCAAGATTCCGCCGATTGGTGCCATCGACGACTCCCAGGTTTGCCGGCTCATCGTTCAGCACCACTTCGTAGTCGCGGAAGCGATCGATCGCCTGCACTTCCGGCGCTGCCAGTAGTTCCTGGCGCAGGCTTTCAGGAAGAAATGCCTGGACGCCGATGACTTCGTTCGCGGCAGGGGTGATGTAGATATCAGCGATGACTGTGCGATCGATCCAGGCACCAAGTGTGTCGCGGAACGACGTGATCATCACAGTGACGCCGATCATCATGGCGATGGCGGACATCAGTGCGGCCGACGTCACAGCCGTGCGGTTCAGCGAGCGCACAAAATCCTCGGTGCTGAGACGGGCGACGATATTCCCTGCTGCGCACTTGCGCGCAATGCGACCAATGACCAGCGCCAGCTGCGGCATCATCAGCGAGAAGCCAGCCATTAGAAAAAAGCACGCTGCAAAGCTGAACCAGGCCCGGCCGGTGACGAGCGCCAGCCATGCGAGAGCCCCAGCCAGCAGCACCGATGCAATACCCAGCAGGCACAGTCGCAATGCTCTCGGGCTTCTTGTCTCAAACAGTCGGGGATTGCGCAGCGCATCGACCGGCTGAATCCGCGCAGCCTCGCGGGCTGGCAACCAGGCGCCGATGATCACTGTCGCGAACCCGGCAATCGACGCCTCGGCAATGCGCTGGAGCGAAAAGAACGGCTGCTCGATGCTCACCAGAATGTAGTGCATCGACACCACCTGAGACATCGCATCCAGCAGGCTGCGGGCAAGCAGGATCCCACCGAAGACACCCAGAGTCACTCCTGACACTCCTACAACGAAGGCTTCCAACAGAAACATGCCCTGCACCTGCGCTGAACTTGCGCCCATCGAGCGCAGCGTCCCGATCTCCTTTCGCCGCCGCACCACCGACGCGGACACCGTGTTGTAGATCAGGAACACTCCGACTAACAGAGACACCATGCTGAGGGCCCGCAGGTTCAACTGGAATCCCTCCAGCATGAGCTGCACCTGCAGGCTGCGCTGCTGCGGAGCGGCAACGGTAACACTGTCCGGAAGCATTTGCTCAAGTGCAGCAGTCGCTTCCTGCATCGTGCGCGGATCATCGAGTACAACCTGGATCGATGTGAGCGCCCCACTCGTTCCCAGCAATTCCTGCGCCCAACCGATGTCCATGGCCGCGACGCGCGTGGAAACGTAGCCATCACGGCTGGTGTTTCGATCGATCACTACGCCGACTGTTGCATCGACCGTCTCGCCATTGACCAGGAGTTGAAACGTGTCGCCCTGTGCCAATGCGTTGCGCTCACAGAACTCACGCGACAGCGCGAGGAAATTCGGCTGAGCCAGCCAGCCGCCGAGATTCGTCTGGTATCCTTGAGCAGTGATGCCGAGCTCGCCAGTGCGGAAGTCGGTGTTCGTGAAAGGATCGACGCCGACGATGCGCAGATACTCGCCCTCTTTGCCCGGCAGCGTGACATAGCCTTCCACCACTGGGGTCGCGGCTTTGACACCGGGGAAGGCCGCCACTTTCGGCAACAGAGCATCGTCCACGCCGTCCGATGTCACCATGGGTCGCAGCTCCAGCTGACTCTTGCCCGCAACGAGATCGACCCCAGCCTGGAAGGCGCTATCAGCAGAAAAATTCGCCGTCTGGATCGCCAGATACACCGTCACGCCGAGCGCCACACTCAACACGTTGAGCAACGCGATCACCTTGTGGCGAAGCGCGTAACGAATAATGACGGGATAGATGAGTCGCAGTCCGAACACGTGAAGATGAATACGGCACAAACCGCCCGAACGCTGCCGGAAACATCAATTTTGCAATTCAGACTTCGTGAAGAGACTCGTCAGACTCGTCAGTTGAAGGCCATACCCTTCAGGATTCATAGTTTTTCAGATTCAGCCGTCCTTTGGCGTTGGCACCGAAATCTCGCTTAGCAATATCCTGTAGGTGAAGCGAAGGAACTTGTCCGCTGTATCGCTGCCTTCTTTGTTGGTGGTGACCCAGGCGCGGAATTCCACGACCGGGTCGGGTGCCTGCCAGTCGATCACGATTTCGCCAAAATTCCGTTCCCGCACGATGGCAGACGCCCGGTAGCGATTGGGCTCGTCGAGGCGACCGCCTTCGGCGCGGGTGAGGCCACTGGAGGTGAAGTCGAACATGGGATACGGTTTGCCCTCAAGTTCAGCGTCGCGGGACAGTTCCGCAAGGTGTCGGTCGCCGCTGATGAAGACGACTCCATTGGCACGGGTTTCGCCGATGAGCCGGTAGAGCCGTGCGCGTTCGTGCGGAAAATTGTTCCAGGATTCCCAGCCGTGCTCGCCGGATACGACCTGGATACTGGAGGCGATGATCCGCAGTTGCGCTGGCTTCTTCAACTCCTGTTCGAACCAGGCCCATTGAGCATTTCCTAACATGGTCAAATTGAGATCGTCAGTGCCTTTGTAAGGGCCGAGACCGCCGGTGCGTTCTTCCTCAGTCCGCTTTACCAGGGGATCACGAAAGCTGCGGGTGTCGAGCATGATGATCTGCACGCGCTGTCCTTCCGGTCCGAACAATTGAGCGGAGTAGACACCCTCGCGCTGGCGCATGGGATCATCGAGGGGAGGTTTGAAAAAATTGAGAAAGGCCTCTTT
>JAQCER010000200.1 GCA_027618625.1 Verrucomicrobiota bacterium | reverse complement strand
AATCCCCTCCAAGACATCGTTATTCAGCTATCATAGGCTCGTAGACATTTCCGCCCAGGCACTAGCTAGAACGGCGCCGGCAATGTTGCCGCCCAGCCCACTTCCGCCACCGCCCGTGCGACCACCTCCGCCACCGATGAGGCTGCCGAGCAATCCGCCGACATCGAGACCTCCGGAACTGCCCCGATTTCCACCACCCCTACCACCCTTGGCAGCACCAAGAAGGCTACCCAAGATGTTGCCACCGGTTGAATTATTGCCAAGCAGGCTTCCCAGGAGTTTTACAGCGTCCATATTGTTTTGGTTGTCGTGGTTATTGAGTTTTCCGTTTTGCAAAAGCGCAGCGTGCGCAGGTTATTGGATGCCATCCAAGCCGACAAGGTCACATTCCAATCAATATTGTTGGGGCCGTGAAGGTGTGCCGCTTAACTTCATTCGCCGATCGAGGTTACTGAGGGAGCATTGGAGGCCCACATCCAGAAGCGAACTCCTATGCATTCTGGCAGCACCCTCAGCGGGTTGCGGAAATGCGATAGAACGCAGTCGACGAAATGGGAGCCTTCATGCGGATCAGTCGGCGAGCAGCTATTCCATCGCCCAGGGGTTCAGTGCTGAGTATTTCGAAATCGTCGGCAGCAATGGTAGACCAACGAAGTAAGTCGGAAGAGTGCGATATCGAGTAACTGAGGGGGGTGTTTGCGCGCAGCCGGAATTCAATCTGGAGGCGATCCGCAGAAGTCGAGACGATCGGAACCGCTGCGGTCGCATCAGCAATGAGAGGATTCGTGGCAAAGGCGTATTCGGCGCTGTTGGTGGCGCGATCACCATCGAAGTCAGCGTCCGGTGCTGTGAGCGACGGTGGGGTGCCGACAGGAAAGATGGCGGCTGCCCACTCGGTGTATCCGGGAAGTGTGGCCGGCGGTTCGACTTTACCGAACGGGGTGCCTGCGGCCCAACTTTGAGCCAGATCGCCCCGGTCAATCGGCAGCGCGCGTTGCAGGGCCATGCCTCCCCCATCGGCGGAGGCAGGCCAATCGGATCCGTCGTTCCAAACGATGGCGTCTTCGGTGAAGTAAGGGCGGAACGGTTCCGCCCCTGCTTCCTCAACCAGTGTTCCCGGTCTCAAGATCCTGACGCTACCACCGCCGTCATCGAGCTTGCCTCCGATCGTGGATCCCGTTTCCCACGGGCCGACGAATCCATCGCCGGGGCTGGACGCGTACCCAAGTCGAAACGCCGCAAGCAGTGGCGCATCGCCTGGGTCAAAGCCGATCATCGTGATGCTGGCTCCAGCCGTCATCGTGAAGCCCTCTGGGAAGTCATAATCGACTTCCCCACGCATGCGCCATCCAGCGAGATTCAGCCCCGTCGAACCAGTGTTGGTGATAGTGATGAACTCGCGATTCTCGTCTGCTCCATCGGGATTGTAGTGGATTTCCGAAATCACAACTGGCCCGATGCGCACTGAGTTGCCGTTCGCATTGTTCAGCGACGCCAGCGTGTTTTGGGTCATTGGATACAGATTACCCGTGCCGTCCGGCCAGCGACCGTAGGATTCGCCATGGGCAGCAGCCGGAAATTCGATCCGATCGACGAAGCGCAGTAAATTCCCAGCGGCGTCCGCTTGCATCAAGGTCACTTCGTCTCCTCGTGTGCCGCTCAGGCCGAACCCAAAGTCGTCAGCGGTGAGCACCAGCATTGCATTGGCAGCGACCGTCGTGCCTGCAGGCAGGGTGTATTTCTTGTAATCGGCATTGGTGTCGGACAGGAACCATCCGGAGATGTCCACGGGCGCGTTGCTGATGTTCAGCAGTTCGATCGCGTCGCGTGCAGGCGCCACCGGACTCGGGACTACTTCGTTGATCACGATTCGATTGTCAGGTCCGCTGCCGTCCCTTCCGGGTGAGCCCAGAAACTCGCTGCTGGGTCGCCATGCGGATGGATCCGACAAGTCGGTAGCCGTTGTGGAGAGATTGTTCCGTTCCAATGAACTTCCGCTGCCATCGGAACGTCCCGGCCACGCGCCGCTATCACCATACGAAAAGCGAACGATGTCCGCACCCTCGCGATCGACGAGCGCCAGGGTTTCGCCGTTGTTCCGCAACGAACCATCGAATTCCCCAGCAATTGTGATTCCTTCGGAGAACCAGGGAGAGGCGGAGTCCATGTAAACATTCCTGAAAGCGGTTTCGTTCTCAACTACCACGAGTGAACCCTGCGGGGCAAGGGTGCTGCCAAGTGGGAATGTGAATGCGATGCCGTCAACGAACCGAGAGTCCGAGAGATTCACGGTCGCGCCAGAAGTATTGCGGACTTCAACGAATTCCAATCCGTCTTGTGAATTCGGATTGTAATGAATCTCTGAGATAGTGACATTCTCGAACGATGCCACCTGGGAACCCTCCAGTGTAAAGAACGCCTCGTTCAGTGCCGACCAGTTTTTACCATCGAATGCCCGCATCCGCACCAATGTGTCTTGTGTAATCGAAAGATCGGCGTTACCCGCGAGAACCTTACCGGTCAGCTCCATATCAAAGCTCATATCCGATCCAGAGGCGCTGCTCTGATGCACTTCCACTGCGATGATGTTATCGCCATCCACCAGCATGCCCGGTGGGACTGTGAACTCGAAGTAGGTGGATTCCTCGGCACCCCCGGCGCTTGATGATGCAAGCGTGTCGAAGACTACCGGCCCATCTGGCACATCGTCACGGATGACTTCCACTCCATTCACATAGACTACGGCGCCATCGTCACGGAGAAGCTTAAAGGTCAACTCTGACACATCGGAGGCAACTGGGATCGCGAGCATTTTGCGGATGTAAGTGGTCACATGTTTCGCTGCAGGATTGTCGCCGAAGCTTACGACGGTGCCTTCATCACCATCTCCGTAACCCAGTTGTCCTTTGCCGACTGCCCAGGAAGTATCCACGAATCCACGCTCACGCCACGCAGTTCCCTGATTGGATCCGTCATCGAGAAACTTCCACTCGGAATTCTTCGTGACGAACGTCGCGCCGACCACTCCGCCTGTTGCCGCCATCGCGGTTGGACTGACATCTCCGCCTGGCAGGCGTGGGTCGGAACCATCGGTGGTGAAGAAAATGGAACCCTGCTCTGCAATCATCCCCGGCTTGAAGTTTGCAGGTACCGTTCCTCCGCGCTGCGAAAACGCGGGCGCATCGATTGGGTAAAGAACGGAACCGCTTACCTTGGTCGAGCGGAGTTGGCGTAACACTACATCCGTTCTTTGAGGAAAATAGACTTCCTTGTAGTGATTCCACTCATCCATCCACTCGCCGTCACGATCCCACGGACGCTTCTTCGGATTGTTCGGTTGCCACCGCGCGGTCTCAGCAACGATGGACGTCGTGATCTGGTTCGCGCGAAAATCGAAGACCGGCCGCACCGTCTCAGGAGTCAACGCGCCGCCATTAAAGAAGTGTTTGTAGATGCGATCTCTCACGAGCACCCGAAACTCTTCGTGGTTGCGAACCAGATCAGCAAAGAGTCCGTCGGGAACGGTCTTGTTCAGATTGTTGCCGTTTACGTCCTGAAAAATGATGTCGCAATCCCACGAGTAGAACTTCCACCCGCCAGCTCCGGGCGTTTTTGGCCCACCGGCCATCCAGTTCTGGTTGGGGTTCCAGTCCCAGGTATTGCCAGCGTAGTAGCTGAGCAACATGTAGTCGACGAGGTTCTCCAGATCGATAAGTTCTGCGGCTGCGGCGTAGTCATTGCCACGTGCCCGGCTCTTGAGTTGGGCCCAGTTGGCCCACCATGTGTCACCATTGCCGTGGTCGCTGCCGGTCTTTTCTCGACTCGCGCCATTGGTATAATGGTAGTCTTCGCTCTTTCCTCCGAGGTAGGAAACATGAAAGTCTTCATTGGGATACTCCATGACCTGATACTGCCCGTGGTAGTTGCCGTTTATGAACAGCTGGGCGAACCGACCGTGCAGCCCCTCGTTGCCCATGATAAAATGCATGTCATTGATCCATCGGCTGCGCAGGTAGGTGGCATCGGAATCGCGGCCACCGGAGGGAGGAGTCCCCGTGTCACCGAGCCAGAAAAACGTATCATGCGAACCGCTCCGCAGCATGAGCCGTCGAAACTCATCCGTGGCCCCCGGGGAATAAGGATGTCCGTCAAAGAGTGGATACTTCAGCGAGGATTCGCCGTACTCACTGCGGAAATAAACACGGAAATTGTTCTTAGGTGAACCGACACTAGCACCGCCAACGATCTTCGTTCCAGCGTCCACCTGAAATCCCGGCTCTTTGCCTTTTGGATCGAAGAACTCGATCGACACCGATGTTTCCTGTGCCCCAGGTTTCTTCGCGTCCATCGATAGGCAAACGGATGGCAGCGCCAGCAGTGAGTCCTTCATGAGCGGCCCGTAGACATCACTTTCTGAGATGAGCCGGGTCTTGGCGCCATGGAGATTGGATTGATTGATGATATCGTCCACGAACAGATAGGTGTGGGTAGATACCGCAGAGGTCGGCTCGTCACCGCGCGCCGCGATGGCACGAATGACAGTCGTCTTATCAATGCGGATAGGCGCAGTGTAGAGTTGATCACTCACGGTCGGAACGTCCCCATCGTCAGTGAAGTAGATCTTTGCAGCGGGATCCTCCACTCTCAGCTCAAGATCGAAAGGCTGGGTACGATGCCCGCGGCCGACACTGAATGCAGGCTCTGTCAACAGGCTCGGCACGGTCGAGCCGTTGGGCTTTCCAGGTGTCGGCTCAACGAGGTATCCAATGGTCGCAGCGCCGCTCTGGGACGTGATATCTAACTCCGGCAGCACAAGGAGATCCGAACCGCCGGAAGTTGAGTTCATACCGTGGATGGCCAGCACGTTATTTCCTGTGACCAATGCTCCACTGAAATCAGCGATATCGAAACTTTCGAACTCAACGGCAAGCGAATCCGAATGGCTTGCGGTAGCGGCGGAGTCCCACGATGGGTTCTGGGGGGCATTGGATCGGGCGACTTCGCGGCCATTGAGGTAAGCAATGAAGCCATCCTCGAATTTCATCCGAAGTTTCACCGCGACCACCGCATCGGCATCGTTGACCAGAAATGGGATGCGCACAAAGACCGACGCATTTTTCCCGATCATCGCAGCACTCGCATCACCGCCCTCACCAACGAGGTCAGGATACTGAAAGCCTACGCCGGTCTTCCCGGGATTCCAGTCGTTGTCATCAAAACCAACACTCGTCCAGTTCGTGATCTGCTCAGATGAAGCAGGCACACGCCAGTGACAGTCGCTGCCCGACGTGACCACGGTAGAGCGCTGGCTGGCACTTCCGTAGCCGTAAGCGATATCGACTTTCTGCGGCGGATAGGCCGGACTGAACACGGTGTTGAGGGACTCGCCATCCGGTTTCACTAAGGCCAGAAACTCGCCGGTCCCACTGAGCTTGAAATTGGCGTGCAGTTCCTTTCCATCTGTCGGCTTGCGGTCTTTGCCGGATGCAAACACAACCAGAAATCCCTTTCCCGGGACAGTGACAGCTGGAAATTTCCACTTCACCAATTCGTCCGGATCGTCCGTCAGTGAAAAATTTTCCAGATTCAGCGGATCTGCCAGCTCATTGCGGAGCTCAATCCAGTCGGAATTTTCGCCATCCTCGTCCTCCAAAGTCGTATTGTTCGAAGCAACGATCTCGCTAATCACGATCTGAGCCTCGGCAACGTGAAGGGGCGAGCTGGCGGCGATGATAAGAATCAAGGAAACGAACCTGACCAATCGATTGGCCAGAGAAACCGAGTTTGGGGGGATCATGCAGGTAGCCTACCGTTACCACGCCCCGCAATCAAGGCTGATGGGTGGTCTCTTTGCCATCGCTCCAGCGAACGGTGAACTCTTTCATCAAATCATCATCAGGGGTGCCCGAAAAACAGTTTTGGAGTCGACTGCGAAAGATATCCCGAGCCGGCGTAGACTTCGCGAACACTTTGTCGGCCAGATGCAAACCTTGCTGTCACGCGTGCACCGGGAATCTGCTTGAGATCAACGACATCCGACAGATCGATCATCGTCACTTTGCCACCAGAGATCCTGTTTCGAAACGCCTGCGCGTAGTAGTTGTTATTGCCCACGATAAAGTCGACCCGACCGTCTGCATTGAAATCCGTGACCACTAACGACTTGGCATCACGCGGAACGATCAGCCCGCTTTCTTTAGGCGGAACCGGCTTGAGTTGTCCGGAACCATCACCGAGAAGCAGCTGAGAAAGGCCACTATCCATTCGGCCGGTCTCAATCTGGGGTGTCCAGAAATTCTGCACGAAATAGACGTCAAGATTGCCATCTGCATTGAGAAGGAACAAATAAGGGACGTCGAATAAATCATGGACAATCGAGACTGATTGTGCCAAGTTCAGCGCTATGAGAATTTCACGCATTTTGGGCGACGGGCCTTGCAACTTCTATCACGTGCTTTCGCGAGTGATTGAGAGGCGATTCATTCTTGGGGAGCAGGAACAGGAGCATTTTCGCAAGTTGATGCGGGCACAGGAGGCATTTTCCGGAGCGCGGGTGCTGACTTGGAATTGCATGTCGAATCATTTCCATATGTTGGTGGCGGTTGAGGATCGAGAATCTGAGGAGGTTCAGACGGAGTTGGCTCGGTTACTGGATGATGATGAG
>JAQCER010000199.1 GCA_027618625.1 Verrucomicrobiota bacterium | reverse complement strand
AACAACATCATGCGGGATTGCCGAAGTTACAAAGGGTTGATATCAGAGATGAATCTGCCGGCTACGGACTACCAGAAGTTTATGGATTTTCTGCGTCATCACAAACTGAAGGTTTCCGGCAGCGCCATCGGCAACGGCAATGGGGAATAGCACCGAGACGCGGCAGGATAGAAGGTCTGCTTTCCTGAGGGAGATGGCCGTTGAGGAAGCAGTGCTCCCGCAGCTGCTGACCTACTGCGACGCACTGGTTTCGGAGGGGACGGAGATTGCGGTCACCGACTTGCCTCCCGAAGACGAACCATTTGCGGAAACCTGGGAGCGTTACGCCATTGAGGCCGAACAGGATGGTGCCTGGGCCGTCTTAAGCAGATACCTCGTGCAGCTCAGCTTTCCGATCGATGCCTCCATTGCAGAGTCGGAAGAATATTGCGCGGCAACCCGTAGGGGAGTTAGACCGTTGGTTCCGGCACCGCCAGCCATGCATGATCCGGAAGGGATAACGATTGCATTGCATCCATCCGTGGCAGGCAGGATCCCTGTGATCTCAGCCGCTGATCGCCGAGATTTTGTCACCATCGTTCAGGCGCTCCTGCGCAAGAATCGACCCGACCCGATTCCGGATTCAATGGGGGCATCGATGGTGGCGGGCTACACGAATTGGGAGCGGATCGAGCGCTATCGGAAAACCTGGGAGGATAAGCATCCGTTTGGCGACTGGAATGCGGCTTTCAAAGAGTTCGCTCAGCAAAAGCCCATGTACCAGGACCGTTTCATCCTCTTGAGTGGCGGGGATTACAGTGGCATCACAGCAGGTGCTGCAGGCGTAGAGGATGCGGAGTGGAAGCAGACGTCGATCAATCTTCGCAGAGAGCATGAGTGCGTGCATTACTTTACCCGGCGAGTGATCGGAAGCATGCGCAACAGTTTGCTGGACGAGCTGGTGGCTGACGCAATGGCGGTGAGAACCGTGGCTGGTCGGCTTCGGCAAGACTGGCTCGCAATGTTCTTTGGCATCGAAGACTGGCCCAGCTACCGACCCGGTGGTCGCCTCGAAAATTATGTGCCGGATAATCTTAAAGACTGTTTCAATGTATTGACGAGACTGATGCATCAGGCGATTGGCAATGTTGTCGATGCTGATCAGTCGGATATGGCATCGATTTCCAACTTGGCTTTTGTGCGGGCCCTCTGCTCTTGCAGCCTTGATGAGTTAGCCCGTCCAGATGGATGTGAGCTACTGCGATCAGCGTCATTGCGAATCAATAGTCAATAGTGCAATAGTGCGTCGTAAATGTATTCGATTTAGATTTACGCCAGTGGAGACTCAATCACTGCATAAGCATTGTGATTGTGAATGCTCTCGAAGTTTACCGCCTCGACTTTGAACCAACGAATATTTTCCTGATCCCGCGACCGTGCCGCGACATTGCGAACGAGGTCTTCGACGAAGACTGGGTGAGCATAAGCTGCCTCGGTGACAAACTTTTCATCGGGCCTCTTGAGCAGGCTGTAGAGTTCAGAGCTGGCGCATTTTTCAACGAGCGCGACCAAGTCTTCGATCCAAATAGGGTCTCCGAATCGCACGGAATAGGTCACGATTCCTCGCTGATTATGTGCTCCATGAGTGCTGATGGCCTTTGAGCAAGGACAGAGCGTAGTGACGGGAACTTCAACAGTGACGACAAAGTCTACTTCGTCAGCGGTGGCGCTTACTTCGAAGTGCACCTGATAGTCCATCAGGCCTTTCGCGCCGGTCACGGGAGCTTTCTTTTCAAGGAAAAATGGGAACTGAAAGTGGACGTGGGCTTTCCTGGCGCTGAGGCGCTTGAGGAGTTCTGTTGGAATGGCGGCCATGCTGCGAACGTCCAGAGTGGGGCCATGCGCGTTAAGCACCTCAATGAAGCGGCTCATATGCGTGCCCTTGTACTGGTGGGGCAAGTCGACGGCCATCGATACGGTCGCTACTGTCTGTTGGACGGAGTTTGCCTTGTCTCGGACGGTTATGGGGTAACGTAGGTTCTTGACTCCCACCCGATCGATCGCCAATTGCCGATCATCGTGTTCGTTCTGCGTGTCGACGAGTTCTTTCATGAAAGGGTCTGGTCAGAGTGCGCTCCGATTTGACTGCGTTCCAGGTAAATAAAAAAAGTTTGCCCCCGGCTGAAGGGCAAACTTTTCTTAACGCGGTAATCCGCGAAAGTAATGGCAAAGAGTGATGGGGCTCTTCGTCCGGCCGGCCCTTAATGCTAGCGCAGCAAGTTCAAAGCGCGAGCCTGCTTGATCGCACGTGTAATTCTCCGGTGGAGCTTGGCGGACACTCCGGTGGTGCGCCGAGGAAGGATTTTGCCGTTCTCGGTGGTGAACTTCGAAAGGATCTCAGGGTGGTTGTAATTTACTTTCTCCAATGGGATATCGAGGCGCCGCCGCGGCATGCGACGGTTTGCTCGACGGAAGTTGGACATTCTCTCTCTAGTCTTTGGCTCCATTTGAGTGGGTGTAGTTTAGAAATTGATCGAAGTATGCAATAAGGAGTGAGGAGTGAGGAGTGAGGGGAGTGAGCAATGTGGAATTGCCTGATTCAGCGGAGTTCGCGGTGAATCGTGCGACGCCTCAGCGCCGGATTGTATTTGACTTTCTCAAGTCGACCAGGTGTGCGTAGGCTTTTCTTATTGCGCGTGGAGATATACCGAGACGGGGACTTCCCCTCGGCTCGGGCCTCTGTGCATTCCAGAATAATAGTGTCTCTTGGCATGGGAAAGCCGATTATAGCTTAATCTTTGCTGTCATCAAATGAATCTTCCCGATCATCGTCAGAATCTCCGGAACCGCCGAAAAGAGCCTGCATTGGGCGCCGGAAACTGCCGTTCATAGTCTCTTTGTCGACTTTTTCCTGACATTCGACAGTGAATCTAGCGAAGGGCAGTGCTTCCAGGCGCTCGCGATTGATCTCTTTTCCTGACATTTCACAAATGCCATAGGTACCAAGTTCGATGCGCTTTAGTCCTTCTTCGATTTCGTAAAGGGCATCTTGCTCTTGCGAAAGCAGGCTGAGCGCAAAATCGCGGTCATAGGCGTCTGACCCAGCATCTGCCTGGTGCATGCCATAGGCGGATGCCTCACTGCCCTCTGCCCTGGTGCGCAAATTGTCCCGAGCCACGCCTCGCATCGAATCGACCAGAGAGTCTCGCAGATCCAACAGGCGCTGGCGCTGCATTTTTAAGAATGGGGCGTCTTTGGGTCTCTTCCTAGGCTTGATCACCAGTTCTTCCTCTTCATCAAAGTCGCCAACCTCGGCCACTTTCGCCTTGGATACTGGTTTAGGAGCCTTCCTGGCGCGTTTTGCTTTGGGAGCGGGCTTTGCTGCCTTCACCGCGCTCTTTGCCGCTTTCTTCACAGGCTTCTTGGCTGATGATTTCTTCGCTTTCGAAGCGGATTTTGTTGCTGCCTTTTTATTAGCCATGGTAACGGAGCGATTGATTCACATAATCTTTTCCGACTGCCGACAATCATTGGCAGCAGCGGAGCTTTGAGGGCCGGAATTCCTAAGCCCAATGTCCAGTAGAGGCAAGGAAAAACGAGCGGTGGGAAAATGGATCATAAAAGGTTTATTTACAGGTGTTTATATCGACCTTCTCTGTGCGGCTATGGCGGGAAACGCTTCTTTTGACCGGATTTTGCCTCCAAAGGACGTCCCGCCGCTTTACGGGGGTAGCTTAAGCTCCTTGCCAACCTCGCTTTCGAACAACTCTCTCGACAATGTGACGCGAACCGGCAGGAGTCGGCGACCTGCCGTTACGATGTAGATGTCCGGGATGATCACAACGGGAACTTCGCTCCGTGTCGGCACAAAAAAGGGCCTCCAAGAACGACGGGCTGCCTTTGAATTCAGCAAAGCTGGTTAAGTTAAGCGATCCGACTACTCACGACGAGTGCGGAAGTATTCTTCTTCCGCCGTGACTCTCTCAAAGGTATAACTTGTGGTCTCGCCGTCGCTGGGGAGGCCATCGGCGACTTCTCCCCAGTCAGGCAGCGTGGTTGATCTGTCCAAAGCGAACGACTCGCCCGGCTTTGACCGCCAAGTGATCGTGAGCGTCGATCCATTGCGCACAATATCCGTGATGGAGAAAGGTGCGCCACTTCCGACAAGTTGGAGCGGTCCGGCAGCATCGCCAATCGCAAACCAGGCTTCCGAGTCGGCATCAAGCGCAAAGGCTCCCTTCGCCGCATAGAACTCAAAGGAAGCGCCGCCACCACGCTCGTAGCCTACCAGGTGGATGCCGTAGACCGTGCCGGCCTGGAGCGTGACTACGCCACGGGTGTTGCTGTCACCGGTCACGCCAGGGTGCGCCAGGATCGATGGGAAACTGCTGTCAATCCTACCGTTTCCACTCGCGCTGGTGAATTCAGCGCCCATCAGGATCAGGCCAAAGCCGTCGTCCGAGTGACAGCCGATAGTGTATTCACCAGACTCGGCGACGGTGAAAGATGCTTTGCCAACGATCAGGAAATCGTCGGGGGTCATGCCTTCGGCTTCCGCAGGGAAGGGCATGTCGCCAGTGATGATTCCTGCATTGCCCGGCGTGGTCGTTTCCACGAAGTCGATCGTCGCAACTGCCGTATCAGACACGGTTGCGCCTGCTGCTACCGGATCTGCAATGACAGCCAATGCAGCAGCGAGGCTGCCGAGGTTGCCGCCGTTCCAGATCTGGCGCAGGCCCCATACTCCAGCATCCCCATCGGGGCCATTGAGACCATCCAGAGGCATCAACGGTGTTGGCATCGTAAAGGATCCCGTGGAAGCGATGTCATTGCCAGCGCTGTCTTCAGCATTCAGCGAGTAGGTGTGCACTGAACTCGGTGCGAAGGGAACCGCTGGCATGTAGCTCACTGTGGTTACGCCATCCACCTTGGTGATCACCGGAGTAACCGCCACATCATCGATGGTGAGGAAGATGGAGCCTTCTTCAAGTGTCGTGTCTTCACCATCGGTCAACTGTATGGTCACTGAGGTCAGTGAGCGGTCGAGTCTGGTGAACCTTGCAAGATTAGTCCCACCGAAGCTGCCGAAGTATTCGATCTCAGAGAGCTGATGATTCGGCCCGGATGTATCGGTAACTTCATAGCGGATGAACTGGTAGAGTGCGCTGGGTTGTGGCAGAGTGATCTTCACCACCTGCGAGCGCTCTGTCCAGAGCGACTCATCGCTATCGCGCACGTAAAGCGGTGTGAATGTTGTGCCGTCAATGGAGCCTTGAATTTGAAAGCGGATCGGGTCACGCTCAGGTGAGTCGTTGCCGGACGTGATCGTAAAGTGAGTGAGGCTGACCGGTGTCTCAAACTCGACTGTAACATTGAGTGGGGCTTCAGGAGTCGGATCATCGCAGCACCACTTGTCAATGCCGCCGCCGGTCTTGTTGTCGAAGATGTTGAATGCAAGCTCTCCGCCATCGAAGCCTGGCTCATTGTTCGAGGTGATCGATTTCCATCCCCAGCTTGGATCATTGAGGTCGGCCTCGTTGCCGTCGTCATTTGGGCTCGTCAGATCGCCTCCAATCAGTGACTCATTGCCTGTTCCGAGTACCTCAATGATGGGCTCGCCTGAGGCTGAAGGATCTACTGTGGTGCCAAAAAGGTAGCGACCATAGCCATAAATGCCGCCGTACCAGAGAATCTCAGCCGTTCCTGGTTCCATGCCGGGGACAACGTTTACAGACACTGTGCCGAGCGTTCCATGCCACTGCGCGGACTGGTAACCAGGATCGGAGATGAACTCCGCCTCTTCAGTGACGTCCAGTTTGTGAGCAAAAAGCAGCAGTCCATCGTAGTCATGAACAGCAATCCAACCCGGCCGGTAGTCTCCGCCTACGACGGCGAGACTGTTCCAGCTTGGTGTGCTGTAAGAGACGACACCTGGAAAATCCGGGTGGACGTCCGCATCCGAGACAAACTGTGGTGTGTATTCGCCTTCGAAGTCCGCTTCTGCGGGGAAGGCTTCTCTTATGAAGTCGACGTCAAATTCAAGATCGCGCACTCCCTTCACGATTCCAGTACCAAGCCCGCCGTCTGAGCCTGGGTAGATCGAGCCAAAAATCCACTCCACGGTATCTTCGCCTTCGAAACCTGAAGGCACGACGTGGCTGCTGCCGCCCTGAAACGGAGCATACCCGTCGAGTTCATAGGTAATGCCATCATCGGTTCGGAAAGAGTAGGCTTGCTGGCGATTGCGCCATGTTTTGCCGCCAGCGCTCAGTTTTGTATCAGCTCCTGCTCCGCGCGCCCTGATCGTTTCCCAGCGCCAGTTGTTGTATTGATCTGAGCCGTCGTCCTCGTGCGTGTAAGCAACTGTGGGTGCGGCGAATCCATCACCCTCAGGAGCATAGCGGAGGATCACGTTCCGATAGCCGATATAGACCACACCATCATCAGCAGCGTCGAAGTTGAAGTAGTAACCGCCGCTACCGCCTACTACCGCTGCACCAGCTGGGAGCGTGGGTGTTACGCCAAAATTGATGGCCACGCCTGTCGGAATGCCGGAACGTGCATCGATCCAGATGAGCGATCTGTCTGGATACTTTGCTGCCATGTCGGCATCGTGCGCCGGGTCGGTTTCGTTAATTCCGTTTTCGCGAATTCCCAGCAGAAGGCGGCTGCCGTCATAGCGGACAAATCCACCGTAGGAATCCAT
>JAQCER010000198.1 GCA_027618625.1 Verrucomicrobiota bacterium | reverse complement strand
AAGTTTTGGATGCCGGATTTATCATACGACATCAAGAGGAAGGGTCAGCAGGCGCCGGCCCAGGGTCAAGCGAATTCGAAAGAATGGAAATGCCGTTGCAATCATTGCCCATCGGGGGCCGTTACAGTTATTGGAACCACCAGCAGTGCGCTTCCTTCGCACTTACTGACTTTTACCTCTGTTCCTTGGGATACGAAGCCCGTCGGCGATCGTGCCTCGTATCGTGCGCCGTCGATGATGACAGTGCCAGCGGGACGCAAATCGGATTTCGCTACACCCGTTCTGCCCTTCAAATCAGGGAAAGAATCCGTCCGGCCATCGTCGCCCGATATGGAATTAAGTATTAGGTGTCGTCCGATGAACGTTGTATTGAAATACCGCATCCACCATAGGAACGAGGCGATGGCAGCGAAAATGATCCCGACGGCTAATGTCGATTGAACTCCGATTCCATATTGCTGCATTTCAGAGTGCGTAAATGTCAGGACAACCGACGCAATCACCAGTCCGCCACCCACAATCCCGATGATCGCACCTGGAAGTACCACCTCAAGGCAAAGCATGATGATTCCGAACACGGCGAGGAGGATAATGGTAACGAGCATCGTCAGGAGGGAGTTCGGCTTCGATTTCCAGCAGTTTAGCCAGCATGGGCGCCGTGTCGAGAGAATCAGTAAAAAGTGTGCGAAGTCGGGGGAAAAAGTGGGAGGCTTGTTCATTTCTCTTTCCCGATGACACGATGCCGCGGTCCTAGGGCGTCTCTATTTGCCGCAGAGCCCTGAACTGCTTGGGAACAAAGCTGAGATCGCTGGCTTCGGCGGCTGCCAGCCCGATCTGAAACTGCATGATCTCTTCTGCGATTGGGCTCTGGTAGTCCTCAAGGCACTCACGCAGGGCGTCGGTGGGGGCGAGATTCTGGGTCTTTGTTAGACGGTAGACTTTAATTGCCAGTGATTCAGCCGCGCCGGGAGTTATCAAATTGGGGATGAGCAGTTTCACTCCTTCGAACGCTTCCTTTTCAAGCGGGACACGGTTCTTTTTGCAGAGGGCACGGATCAAATGGAAGCCTTCTTCCGGAGTCGTCGTAGGGAAGAGTGGGATCTTCACATCGACGCGACCTGGACGCTTGAGGTCGACCTCGATCATGTCGGGGCGGCTTGAAGCCAGGATCCAGAGGATCTTTCCGCGATTGCGCGTGTTGCTCATTTCCTTCGCCATCATCGAGTAGACGCGACCACCGACACCGGAGTCTCCTGAGCCCGCATTGCGCTGCCCCAGTGCCTGGTCTGCTTCGTCTACGAATACCACGCAGCGACCCAATGCATGCAACAGACGGAAGATCTTTTCCAGATTGCCTTCAGTGCTGCCGACCCATTTGTCGCGGAAATTTTTGAACTTGACCACTGGCACTGCGGCTTCGCCTGCGAGGCACTCGACTATATACGTCTTGCCTGTGCCGACTGGGCCACAGATCAGGTATCCCATTGGCATAGCCTCAAGATCATCCGCTTTCCAAAGGGCGACGTCCTGGCGGATCCAGTCTTTGATCGCCTCCTGTCCGTAAACATCATCCAGCGTCCGCGTGGGTTCGATGAATTCGATGAGATCGTTGCAGTCCTTTTCGACGAGACCTTTCTTGAGGTCGGCGAGATCGGCGTCTCGAAGCGGCTGCTTTGCGTGTTCCTTGCGCTTCAGTAATGCTTCGATCGAAGTAACCGTGGCTCCTGCGAGTTGCGTTGCTGGCCGGTTGAGATCGGATTGATACTCGGCCAGTGCGGTGGTGTAGCGGGACCCAAAAATCGGGAAGACATCTCGAAGAGATTCCGGTGTGGGCAGGGGAATGCGGACGTGAGCGGTCTTCGGATGGTTGACGATCAGTGGATTGAGGTCATTGAGGTTTTCCGTGATGAGAAAAGTCGCGAGCTGGTGCTCTGCAAGAACCGTCTCCGATGCCCACCCGCGCACGAGCAATGCCATGGCGTTCAAGTCGTAGTTCAGTCCGCCTGGCAGTGCGGGAATGGCGAGATGCGCTGCGCGAATGACACCGGCGACCGAGATCTGCTGGCTGCTGAGTCGGCGCACATTGGCACAGTAGCGCAAATAGTGGGTGATCGTCTCCACCGCCTCGCGCGGGTTTCTCGGCAATGCTTTGCTTTCGGAGTAGCTCGGCCATTTGGAAAAAGTGGTGCCGCCCTTTGCTACCCGCAGGCCATTGCCGAGGTCATAGGTCAAGACGACCTCAAAGCTCTGCAGCAGAACTTCGTTGAGAAAATCGTCGAGGCTGCCCAGAACGTCACCCGATTGGGCAGGTACGAGCATGCGATCATTGACGTTGCCATGCAGCACGAACTGGTTCGTCGCTCCGCTCTCGTAGAGAGCAATGAGCTCGTTGGACCACTTGGGATACCGTGGCATCGACGATTATTCGGTCTGCGCGGGGCCCATCGATTTTGTCGTGTCTCCGCCGCCGCCAAGATCACCTGCTGTGCCATCAGATTCAAGGACGATACCCTCTGCTGCGGCGAAATCGGCTAGGGCTAGGTCCGCGAGCGCTTCCATCTCGCTTTCCTTCGCTTTGATCTCGGTCATATCGATGCTGTCACGTGCGACGCGTGACTTGCCAGCCGCCTTTTCGCGTTCTTCTTCCACCATTTCGTGCAGGCGGTTCAGGGTGTCACCTGAGCCACCGATTTGAGTAACCATTCCGGCCGCCATTTCATTCAACTCCGCCATCGCCTTCTGCATTTTCATGTCGCTGATTCCGCGTTTCAGCGATTCGATCTTGTCGCGGGCAGCCTGGACGCTGACATCGCGGGCGGACAAGAGTTCTTTGTAAGTGGTTTCGGCCTCTTTGAGCTGCGCACGATTCTCTTCAAGTTCGCGTCGGGTGGTTTGGAGGCGCATTGCATATTGGCCGGCCAGGCTTTTGTTCCCGGCTTTCAGGTTTGCCGTGGTCTTTGCCCGAAGTTCCGTTTCCTCCTTATCGAGCTTCTTAACCTGGGACATCAGGCGTTCGCAAAGGCCAGCGTGTGCTGCGAGTCCCTGATTGAACTTGGCGATCTGCCCACGCAGATTTTCTTTTTCGACTTCGAGCAGGGCTTCAGGGTTCTGCTTTTCGAGCCCGGAAACAAACAGGCCGAGAAAGCCGCGGAATAGATTGGCGATTCGTTTGAACATGTTGGGCCGACTATACGAGTCCGTCGCCCCGGCCACAATTAGAAAGTCACGGCGGAATTGTAGTGGCCATGATTCCAGGGGTAATCACCAAATCCGGGTAAGATCGATCACCAAACCGGGGAGTTCAGGGTCACCGCTCAAGGCATCCGGTCTGATCAGACTCTGTGGCGTAGTGCCTGGACGATAAATATGGGCGCATCCGTCTTTGGGATCGATCAGGAATCCGAGCACTGCACCATTGGCTATGAATTCTTCCATCTTTGCCTGCCGGGAGGCAAGTCGATCGGTCATCGAGCGCAATTCGACCACAAATTCCGGACACAATGGAGGGAAGCCGTCCTGTTCCTCAGCTGTCAATGCTTCCCACCTGTCTGACCTTACCCACGCAGCATCCGGGCTGCGCATTGCTCCGTTGGGCAGGGAAAACACGGTGGATGAGTCGAAGGCGATGCCGTCCGCCAGTTCAGTCCAGGCTTCGATTTGATGAGTGAGTTTGGAATTTCGCCAGCCTGAATTGCCGCCAGTGGGAGCCATGTAAGTGAGTTTGCCGTCGCTTGAGAGTTCCGCGTGAAGATTCTGGTTCCTTGAGCACAGTTCCTTGAATGCTGCAGGGGTAATGCGCATCGAGTCCGGAAGCTCGATTTCCGGAAACTGCCAATTGGGAACAGTCTAGATGACTAGAGTGCTCATACTCACGGGAGTCTAGCAGTGGGATGATTCGTATGCAAGCGTGGCTGCGGTGTTTCAATTTTTAGCTGCCTGCTCATGGCGCTTCAATATCTTCCCGGCGACGAACCACAGGATCGGAGCCATGACCATGCTGGCGATGACCGCGAGCATTGGTTGATCCCGCCCCGCATGTCCGAGCACGGCAAAGGCGAATGCCACAGGAGCGCTGCCGCACACCAGTGCAATTGAAAACGTTGCCACCGGCATACGGGTAAACCCGGCGATGCATGAGATGACCTCGGGCAAGACGGGAAGCCATCGCGAGAGCACGACAATCCAACCTCCTGCTTTTTCAAATAGTCTGCGGCCTCTATGATAGTCACGGTCGCCCAGAAGGCAAAGCGCGACTCGGTCGCCGAAGCTGCGACAGGCACCGTAAGCGATAAATCCGCCCAGCGCGAAGCCCACCGTGCCGATCAACCCGCCGAGCCACGGCCCATAGAGAATGCCGAGCGCTGTAAAAACAACCGTGGATGGAATGGGCAAGAGAAGATCAGATGCCAAAAGCGCAATCGCCGCGAGCCACGCCCATTTGCCATGATCGCGCAGCCAGGCGACCGATCCATCGATCGTAAACCGGCGTTCGAATCGATCACCCCAGATCGCGAACGTTATCAGCACGCCACCTGCGAGTCCCAGAAACAACCAGACGAGCCGCATTCGTTAGTCGACTTGGAGTGCTGTCGATGAGAGGAAAAAAAACACGCGTCGGTCCGGATTCGGCTTGCGGCTCTTTTTGTCGATTGGCATGTAAACGCTGGCCAGCAAGGGATCATTACCCTTTAACGTGATGGCAGTCTGGGTTTTGAGCGTTCCAAAAATGGGGATCTCTACCTGGGATTCCAGTTGGCCGTATCTGTTTTCGGCAACGTGAGTGACGATCTCGGGAGCGACGTTCAGATCAACGATAAGTCCATTCGCACTCGCGACGGGGTCAATCTCCAGTGACGTGCCGATGTTCCGAATTTCGAAAGAAGTGTAAGTCAGTGGAGTGATCAGCTCATTTCCTTTTTCGATGGTGCCCCGCAACACTTTTGGGAGTTCTGGGGGAGCCAGTGCAATGGGGAAGATCCACTCGCTGGACGATTGGCTCTTTGCGCGTTGTCCGCTGCGTGTTGTGACGCTCGCAGTTTCGATGAGTGTGGCACTGCCCGACTCGATCCGAGATTCCAGTTCTTCGCGCAAAGCGCTGCTGGATCCAGATTCGGAGAGGCTGCTGAGAAGTTTTGCCGCGTCTGCTTCGCTTACCTCAATATATTCGGCGAGAGTGGAAATGACTACGGGCCCAGTGATCGGCTCTGAAGGCTCCCTCGTTTCCAGATTAAACTCCACGAGATTCGCTCTCGCAAGGACGATGATCCGCTCGTCACGATTTCCGGTGTCCGCCCCCGTGCTGTTAAGCTCGCTCATCGTTGGTGCCGGATCGTGGGTTCCGACAACTGCCCAGCTGCCACGCTTCAATGTAATCGCAGTCGTGTCGTTCGCGGTGTTGAAAACTGGCTGAGTCATGCGTGCTTCATTTTGACCCAGAATTCTGTCACCGATGTGTTCGACAAGTTCAGTGGCGATGTTCAAATCGATGAAAGCTCCGTCGTTGCCAATCACTGGATCCACTTCGATCGTCAGACCTGCGTTACGCGTCTCGAACGCGGTGGGCGTCATGTTGGTCATCAGCCGCACATCCGCGTGGACGGGGCCAGCCAAATCAGGCACCGCCTCCGGCGGGTCGAATTCCGTGGGGTAGGTGTGCTCCACGATCGACTCGATCTTTGCCCGCTGGCCGCTGCGGGTCACGAGGTATCCACTGGCGATTCGCCGGGCATTTTTCGCGTCCACCAGTTCGCCGAGCGTGCCGTGCAGGGACGAGGCATCAGCCCGTCCGGTCGCACGATGTCCACGAATGTGTTGATTTGCGGCCCTGTGGTCGAGTTGATAGTATTCGACGGTGATGGCGATCTGCCTGATGGCAGCACTTTCCGCAGCAGGAAGCCCGTCGTCCGGAGCTTCCTGGGCAATCAGCGGGACGAGCAAAAACTGGGCGATTACCGGGAAGAGAAGGCTCAGTCGGTTCATTTTTCAGGCAGTCATGAGTTCACGGGAACGAGTTGGAGACGTGTCTAGACCATATCTGAACGAGGGAAATGCGGCAAACAATAGATACAATAGATGGAAGTTCCAGTCACGAAGTCATTAGAAACCGCCTCGCCGCAGAGCAGACCAAGCCATTGATCGAGAATGCGATGAGGGTTTACTGGCTCGGGTAGGGGGAGAGCTTACTCTTCAAGCTTCCCTACCCCTCAGTTTTCCCCACCTCCGTGGGGATGGCCCGTCCAGCGTCGCAGGCATCAAAGATCCGGCAGGTTTTCCCTAACTCCTTCGGGTTGAAGATCTTCTCTGTTGGAAGCCCCATTTCCTGCTTTCCATTCGGGTTGGTTTCGTGAATTCTATGAACACGGAATTGATGTGTCGGTTGGACGGTTTTGCGCTGGATACCGCGGGAGATGCGCTGCGTTTCTCTGACCGCCTTGCGCGCGAGAATGGCTGGAGTCGGGAACTTTCGTTGCGAGTCATGAAGGAATACCGCCGCTTTCTCTATCTCTGCATGGAGGCTGGGCATCCGGTGACGCCATCGGATGCGGTCGATCAGGCGTGGCATTTGCATCTCTGTTACACCCGCAGTTACTGGGAGGATCTTTGTGATGGGGTGCTCGGGCGCAAATTGCACCATGGTCCGACCAGGGGAGGCGATGACGAAGGTGCGAAGTTTCACGGCTGGTACACGCGC
>JAQCER010000197.1 GCA_027618625.1 Verrucomicrobiota bacterium | reverse complement strand
CGCATCGAATCGGTGCGGTCGATGTCGCGATCATGACGGCCGCGGTGGCCGACTATCGCCCGGTCACTGTCGCCACGGAGAAAATCAAAAAGTCCAGCGACACGATGACACTGGCACTGGAGAAGACGCAGGACATCCTGGGAAGTGCCCGCAGCATTTTCGAGTTTCGGGGAATGTTAGTCGGATTCGCTGCGGAGACGACCGATGTCGAATGCTACGCGCGGGAGAAACTGCAACGCAAAGGTTGTGACATCATCATTGCGAATGACGTTTCACGGCCGGGGATTGGCTTCGACGCGGATCAGAACGCGGTAACCATTTATTTCGCCGATGGCAGGACTCAAGAGATCGGTCTGACGAGCAAATTGGCAATTGGAATTGAGATCATCCGCATTGTAGAACGAGAAGAGCCCACTTCTAAACGCCATGACCGACCTGAGTAACGTGCCGACTCCCGACGCGCAGGAAGACGCAGCAACAGCGAAGCGGCTTGAAGACCTGCGCTTCAATCGCTCGAAGCCACTCTATGAAAACCTGCTCGACCTGAGACTTGAGAAAGAGCGTGAAGTCCCCCGATTCGCCACCTGGACCAATGCCAGTGAGAGGACAGCGTGGCTTGTCTCGCCAATGGTGATGGCTGCCATTGCCGGGGCTGTTCTTGCAGTGGGCGTTGGCTACTACTTCCTGCAGCTGGCATCATCCAAAGGCAGCGCCATCGCGACCTCGGAAGGAAGGAAATCGGAGCGGGCCAGGCTGAGCCCGGATGAAGAGATCGCTGCCATTCATGCGACGATCAGTGGTTTTGTCGAAGCAGACGGTCCCGACACTCAACTTGCCTTTGTCCGGCACCCTGAGCAGTCGCGCAGACGCATGGAAGAATTCTATCGCCGCGAACCCGGAGTTCCAGGACGCCGCGTAGTCGACTACACGATGATCACCAAGACCGATTCGCAACGCTACCAGTTCTTTGTTGCGCAGGCACTTTACAACGACAGCACCCGCCAGAATTTCACCGTGATGGCCGAAGGCCAACGCTACCTGATCGACTGGGAATCGTCAGTTGGCTACAATCCCATGGAGTGGGAAACGTTCCTGAATCTTCGGCCTGACACCCCGCTCGACTGGAGGGTGCATGTGACTCCGTCTGATCAATACACCGGAGCCTTTTCGGACAGTACCAAGTGGCGTTCGCTCAAACTGACGTACCCCAATTCGGACTCTATCGCCTACGCCTGGTATGCGGCGGACCATGCGGACGCGAAAGCATTGTCACAACTGATGCAAACCGGCCCCGAACGTGCATTGATTCTTAATCTCGCGTTCGAGGGGAACGGAGATCGGCAGCTGAAAGTCTTGAAACTCGCCAACGATACTTGGATCGTTCCTTAGATC
The DNA here is from genome assembly GCA_027618625.1 of Verrucomicrobiota bacterium. Taxonomy (GTDB): domain Bacteria; phylum Verrucomicrobiota; class Verrucomicrobiia; order Verrucomicrobiales; family DEV007; genus JAGROY01. Next base: position 5,320 of record JAQCER010000197.1, on the reverse strand, counting down.
AGCGCGGACGACGGCGAACCAACATCGCACAGGCCGAAGTGAGTAGCAGCAGCAGAGGAGTCCCCGGCTCAGGGACTGCGGCGATAGACCACTGGATGTCTTTAAGGATTGCTGCATCAAGCTCGGTCACTTCCTTGCGAGTTCCTGCAGCAATGCTCGGTCCCATCAGAGGAGCCTGAACGACGCCATCTGACAAACGCACGCTCGTCACCCCAGTAGAAATGTGTCCGTCAGTTACCAGCCCAACGCCAGAGCCTCCATTCGCCGCGATAGCATTCGCTCCTGTCCAGTCGCTGCCAATGTGGGAATTGTTCCATGTATCGGAAGTGCCCACCCCAATCGCGTGAAGGATTTCATGCATCGCCACCGAGTAAAGATCGTACTTTCCACCGGCAGGGGCAATCGTGTGGTCGAAGTGCCAGAAGGCGTCAAGCTCTGCATCGCTGTCGATCGACCCATCATTGTTGGTGTTTATGTCGAACCAGAGATTCCCTACGGCAGATCCAAGTTTGATATCGACCGCGCTGCCTCCAACTTTCGATAGCTGACCAATCTGTGGCCCATCTCCCCGTCCCATATGGGTATTCGCGAGTGTCGCGGCAGCCGTAAAATCTACGCCACTACCCGACAGCTCTGCCGAGCTTGGCCCTCCTTCTGCAAGAGTCGTTCCAAGCAGGCTTCGGGAGCCTACATACATAGATGACCACGGTGTCCGCAGCGATTGGTCTCGTCACCGGATCATGAATCTCCGGTGCATTTGTCGTCGGGTTGGTAAAGCGCGTGGAAACATTGACGGTACTGCCGCCTGCGGTGAATGACGATTGGGTCAAGGGGGTCAGCGATGTGGTGATCAGCGACCCAATATCGGCAGCAGCCTGATCAATCGCAGCCTTTGCCGCACCTCCATTCTTCCCGCCGAAATTGAAGGTATCAAAGCTGTAATCCAGCATGATGTTCAGCCCCGCAGCGGTCTGTATCCAGCTCGCAAAAGAGAAGACCACCAAAAGCTTACCGCACCTTGTAAATGTATTTGATTTTGATTTCACTTCCGAAAATATTAGTAGAGCTGAAATTCTGATAATACTGGAAAATCATGGAAGCGCAAGTGGGCATGGCCATTTACATTTCTTTCACTGGGGGAATTTGAACGCAGCCAGCTCGCGATGCAGATGAATTTCCCCACGGAATCGCTTGTCACGGGAGTGCTGAGGGCTATTGCTCTCAGTTCTGTCGTCGCCTTCCCTCACTGCCCCTTGGGAAAACGCACTCTCGAAAATTATGGCCGAACCGTTCATCAAAACAGCAATTCACGCAGCACGTTCTGCCGGAGCCCTACTCAGGGAGAACTTTGGCCAGGAGCTGGAAGTGAATGAAATGCAGGATCACGATATCAAGTTGGAATTGGATGTTCGCAGCCAGGACTTGATCGCTAAAATCCTGCTCGAGGAACACCCCGATCACGCGTTTTTCGGTGAAGAGGGAATCGAAGGCGACCAGGACAGCCCCTATCAATGGATCGTTGATCCCATCGATGGCACGGTGAACTATTTCTACTCAATCCCTCACTTTTGTGTCTCCATCGGCCTCCGGCATCAAGGCGAGATCATTCTAGGCGTCATCTACGATCCCCTGCTCGACGAGCTCTACCAGGCCGAAAAAGGGCACGGCGCCCAGATGAACGGACGCCCGATCCAAGTGAGTCAGCGAGGACTTAAAGACGCCGTGATCACCATAGGGTTCTCAAAGGACAAAGCGTCGATCGATGCGGGCCTCGAACGTTACAAACAAATCGCTTACAGTGTCAGAAAGACTCGCGTCTTCGGTAGCGCGGCCCTGGCATTGGCTTACATCGCCGCTGGTCGCCTGGATGCCTACATCGAAGAACAGATAAGCCTCTGGGACATCGCTGCGGGCTGGCTCCTCATCGAAGAAGCAGGCGGCATCGTGGAAGTGCGTGATAGTCCGGTCGAAATCGGCAAACAGGCGATCATCGCAGCAAACCGAACGATCGATCTTTCAGGCGTCCCGAGAGACTGACTGAAGCGGACTAATCAATCTAATCTAATCGTTCGATTCGGTAGTTGACGCAGATGACTGCTGATTCTTGCGTTTGCTCACGGCCTGCTTGAGCAGGAACTCGATCTGGCCGTTGACCGAGCGCATCTCGTCCTGCGCCCACGCCTCGATCTCCGACCAGAGCTTCGGGTCGATGCGCAGCAGGAACGGTTTGCGGGATTCGCCGGCCATCAGCGCTGCTCCTTGAGGTGCGCCAGCCGTCGGTTTAAGTCATTCACAAACTGGCGCGGGTGCTCGGGCGAAATGACGATGGTGTCGCCCGGTACTTTCAACACAACGGCGTTGGCGGGATCAGTCACGTAGGCTTGGAATTTCCCCAGCCGTTTGCTGCGGAACCGGCCGTGCATGGCGAACAACCCGTCATTGCCGACCGTCTTCCAAGCGCGTTCACACGCCTGGCCGTCCACTTCAGCGGATTCAATCACGTTCAGGAGAATCCGGTTCGCCCAAAAGCTGCGCCGAACAATGATGGCGTCATCGGTCAGCTCAAAACGACGGACCATCCACAACGAGGTAACTCCGGCAATCATGAGCACGACAGACGGGGAAAGCCACAGCAGCCAACGCTCTCCGGAATCTTTGACCGGCAGGCTCAAGGGCAGGGCTAGCGCGATGGCCAATCCCAGCAAGAAAAACGCTCCGGTGATCAGCCAGACACGTCGTTCCCACGGGGCGGCATAATGCTTCGTTGTCATCAACTTAGTGATACAGCGTGCCGGTGTTGATGACGGGGCTGACCTCCGCCTCGCCGCAGAGCACCACGAGAAGGTTGCTCACCATCGAGGCCTTGCGCTCGTGGTCGAACTCGATCACGTCCTTATCCTTTAATTCCCTAAGCGCCATCTCGACCATGCTCACCGCGCCGTGAACGATCTTGGTGCGCGCGCTGATGATGGCTTCGGCCTGCTGGCGTCGTAGCATGGCTCCCGCGATCTCGGGCGCATAGGCGAGGTGGGTGATGCGGGCCTCCTCGACGAGCACACCGGCGCGCGCGAGACGCTCCTGCAATTCCTTCGTCAAGGCCATATTCACTTCATCGCCGCCGCTCCGCAGCGTGAACTCATCTTCCTCGCCTTGGTCGTAGGCATACGCCGCAGCGAGGTGTCGCACCGCCGACTCGCTCTGCACCTCGACGTAGTTCTCGTAGTCGTCCACGTCGAACGCCGCCTGCGCGGTGTCCGCGACCTTCCACACAACGACCGCCGCGATCTCAATGGGATTGCCGCGCTTGTCATTCACCTTGAGTTGCTTGCCGTTCAGGTTGTGCATGCGCAGCGAAATTTTAATCTTAGTGTAGAACGGATTGACCCAGTGATAGCCACTGTGGCGGATCGTGCCCTTGAAAGAGCCAAAAAGGATCAACGCGCACGACTCGTTGGGTTGCAGACTGAAGAACCCGGCCCACGCGAAAAATGAAAGGATGAACGAGAGGATTCCTGTGATCAGCATCCCTCCAAACATTTGGTCCTGGTTGGCGAGAATGATCGCCCGTACGATCAAAGCGATGCCGCCCAGCTTAAGCAGGAGGGTGCCGAGCAACATCGGCCAGCCGGAAATGGCAGAGCCGGGGCGCTCTTTGTTCGAGGAGCCGGTGGAGTCAGTGGAGTTAGTATTCATAGTGGTTCGTTTGATCGTTTGCTTCGATATTGAAATGATATCATAGCGAAATCATCGCAAAGTCAATCGCTTTTTGTGCTGCGCGTTGTTTCTCATTGATATGCAATGAGTTTTAGTTTATTTCGGAATGATCTTCCTGACACTCTACAGAACATGATAGTATCCATCGCCCCTCTCCGCCTCCGGGAGAGGTGAGTTGACAGAGCGATTGCCAAATGGTAGCTTGGCTGCCATGACACTGACACTGGACAAAATGGGTCGATTTGTCGTTCCCAAGCAGCTCCGCGATCGATTCTGCCTGAAACCTGGTGATGAACTGGAGGTTTTGGTGGAGTCGGACGGGATCAAGCTACGTCCGGTGCAGCCTACGTCCGCGATGGCAATGGAGAACGGTATTCTCGTCTGCACCAGTGAAGTGCCGGCCTCCGCTTGGGACATTTCAGAATTCCTCAAGAACCAGCGGGAGGAGCGCAGCCAATCCCTTGGCGGAATGTAGGCCGTGAGGGTTTGCTTTGACACTTCGACCCTGGTGGCGGCCCTGCTTCAGAAGCATCCCCACCATCGGCTGGCCCTGGTACCTTTCGAGGCTGTCCACCAGGGCACGGTGGAAGGCTGCCTCACCAGTCATGCCATTGCGGAACTGTTCGCCACGCTCACGGCGCTTCCGCTCAAGCCGAAACTGACTGTCGGCGATGCGCAGCACCTCTTAGGAACCTCGATTCTGCCTCATTTCCAAGTCATCGAGCTGAATGCGCGGGCATACCAGGAAGCCTTGTCACTAACAACCATGCGAAAGTTGGCGGGTGGGGCCATTTATGACGCACTGCATCTGGTGGGCGCACGCGCCAGCCAGTGCGAAAAACTGTATACCTTCAACCTCCGACATTTTCAGGCGCTTGCACCGAACGATCCGATGATCGTCTCGCCAGGATGACTTGCGGCGCTCGGGCTCGAAACCAGGGCAGGATCACCAGAAACACGAAACCAGCCGAACTTGGCTGTGGCTACGATAAGTTCTCGACTTTCTCGATGCACTCGTTCGCTTCCTCCCTGGGCTTCCTCCGCAATCGCCAGAACAGCCAGACAGCGCAAATCAAATAGGGAGCAATCACATAGGCCCAGATCATCCACATTGCTTTGGATGCTCCGTATTTGTCGACACAGTAGGAAGGAAAGGTAGCGCAGAGATCCAATACGACGATTTTCCAAGGAGTAGCGAAATCACCACGCCACCCGCATCCAGGCTCCAATCAGAACCGAACCACACGATCAGCCAGCCGATCGTCGCGAACAATACGAAGTAGGAATCGTCCATCACCCGGTTTCAAAATACCGCGATTTCCTCCCGCCTACAATCGCTTTACGAATCAGAGAATCTGTCCAATATTCCGGCTCATTTCAGACCAAATCGCTATTTCCAGCATTCCCGCAATGACCGCAGCAGAAATCCGTCAGTCGTTCCTCGACTTCTTTCAGGAGAAGGGCCACACCATCGTGCCCTCGTCTTCGCTCATGCCTACCTCGCCGAACCTGTTGTTCACGAACGCGGGAATGAACCAGTTTGTGCCCTATTTCCTCGGCACGCAGAAAGCTCCATATGATCCTCCACGGGCGGCGGACACGCAGA
>JAQCER010000196.1 GCA_027618625.1 Verrucomicrobiota bacterium | reverse complement strand
AGGAGTTCGGCGAGCTTGGGCATGTGCTCGATGATTTCTTCGCGGGAATGGAGCGGCTTCTGAGTTCCGTCTTCCAGAGTTATAGTGAACTCATCACGGTTGGTATCGAACCAGCACTGGACGGCTTCCGCCCAGAATTCGCCGGCGTTGGTGCTGGCATAATTGGAGATGCGTCCAGCGTCTTTTGCCTCTTGGAAAAGGCCATTGAGCTTGAGATCGAATCCGGTCACCACTTCGCGCGCTCCGGAGTGGTGGATGACGTGGGCGAACTCGTGCAGGAAAATGTTTTCACCAACATAGTGATCGCCTGGGAACTGCAGCAGGTTCTCCTCGCCACAGGTGACGGGGCTGCCGCCGAGTCCGCGGGCTCTACGGTTCCACCACGGATTCATATCGCTGTGCTCAGGAATATCAGTGGTGAATTCAGTGTAGGCCATGATGCCTACGCGTATTTTCTTTGCACGCATGGCGTCGAGAACATCGTCGCGATCGTCGAGCATGTTGCTGATGATGTCGCGCGCCTCAAACAGGGCGCGATCATCTACTTTGTCCGATGCCAGGATCGGTAGGCCTTTGCCATCGAGGTATTTCTGATAGTAGCCGTCGTCTTTGATCTCATAGGCATCGCGGATGGCTTGCGGTAATGGGGTGACGGCATCATTGCTGGCTTCGTCGGAATCCTTCGCTGCGGGCCGATAGATATCGATGTCCCATGGCTGGCTGCCGGTGAAAATGGTGGCGGGCTCTGCTTTGCCATCGAGACTGCCACGCATGACATTGTGCGAACCACGGCTGCCCCTGACGCGATTGGTGCCAGTGTCACACCAGTAAAGGACGCCAGCGGCGGGGTCGAGAGTCATCCCATGCGGCGTATCGAGTCCTGTATAAATGTCTTCAATGTCCGCGGCAGCGATGCGGTCATCCTTGATCGGAGCGCGTTGGATCTTGTGGGCCTCGCGATCGACCCAATAGAGGAGCTTGTCGATGGGGTTGAACTTTACCGCGCGCACTTGGATCAGGCCACCGGTTGGGGCCGAAAGAAGGGTGTCTACTTTGCCTCCGTCGATCTTGCGTCGGTAGATGCTGCCCTGTTTGAAGAACGTTCCCCAATAGAGGAAGCCGCCATCGGGATCGATATCCAAGTAGTAGGGCTGCTCGGTTTCCAAGACCGTTTCGGCCGCGGTGCCATCGAGATTGCAGCGGCGCAGGTGGTTCTTTTGTTGATCACACCAGTAGAGCTTCCGTTGTTTGCGATCCATGGTGAGGTCTGCGGGAAAGCCGAGCCCGCTGACGATGGCCTTCAGACCTGTGCCGTCGAGGTTGACCTGATAGATCTTGCCGGTGCCGTTGTCGGCGAAGTAAACCTTGCCGTCTGGCACATCGGCTACGATGCCGCGCAGGTTGCTGGATTGGATCGTCGCCAGGACTTTGTTGTCGCCACCTGCGGGATCGGAGCTGTGCACCTTGCCAGTGCCACGATCGGTAAAGAAGATCGTTGCTTCTTGTGAGGATGCCCGAGGCAGAAGTGAGACCATGCACGCAAAGCATGCGACGGCGACGGACAACAGGGTACGCTGGGATTTGTAACTAAGGGCTTTCATCGATGTTTTGAGGGAAATAGGGATTCCGGCCCAAAGCATGTCGTCGGCTTTGAACCTGATCTTACGGCTGATTACTCTGGCTGCTCTTCCACGCATTCCAACCGCCGCGCAGGACGTGAATTTCGTTGTCCATGGCAAGGCCCGTCTGTTCCATGCGCTCCATGATAGTCTTGCTGGCGGCACACTTCTGGGCATCGCAGTAGATCACGATCGGCTTGGCATTGGTCTGGAAAGTATCCATGTAATCGAAGGCCATCGCGTCGAATTCCTGTGGGTTCAAGAGCAGGGCGCCGGGGATGTGCTCAAGGTCATACTGCTGGCGGACACGGGCATCGATCCAGAGGACGCCAGTGGTTTTTTCCAGCGCCAGCACTTGGGCCATCGTCACTTCGCCTGCGTCCGGTGCCTCCTGCAGCAGGTAGAGCTCGGGTGGTCTGGGGTGGATGTGAAAGGCTACGGCACCAGCGATCGCAGAGGCTCCCAGCAACGCCACCATTTGCAGGGCCACTCGGAGAATGCTGGGATTGGTGCGAACGCTAAACATTGTGGATGGAACCTTGCCACTCGCTGGTTATCGCCTCGTGATGCTGAAAAAAACCAGCTTTTTCTTGTGCCGTTCGATGGGGCAATTGGTCACGATACTCAGTGCGCCAAGCATCGGCTTGGAGGTATCACTGGGAGTGATCATGATTTCATACTCGCGGCCCTTTTTGATTTCTTTGAACTCGGCGGTAAATGCCTCGCGGGATGAGGTGAGTTCGAGGATCTCCACAGGATCCTTGTAGAGCACCTTGAAAGACACGTTCTTGGCGACTGCCGGCTCACCGACTTTCCATTTCAGCTGTTGCGGCTCGATCTCGAACAACAGCGGCACATCGACCGTAACCTTAAGCGGAATCCGCCCATTTTCTTCTTCCGACGTGATGACGTAGACGCTCTTGATGTGTTCACCTTCGAAAGAGCCGACACTGAACACGCAATCGATCACGCCTTTCTCGCCTGATTGATACACCGTTTTGTCAGCCTTCGCCTTCAGGCAACCACAGGTGGTCTGGACTTCGGTGATCTCGACCGCCTTGTCTCCCTCTACCTGAAAGGTGAACTGCACCGGCAACTCATCGAGCGCAGGATCTGCCTCCACGATGAGATGGGTTGATGCAAAGTCGAGACCAGCCAGCGCGCTGTGCTGCAACAAGCACAGGGTCAGAAGTCCGCAGGCGAAGATAAAGAACCGTTTCATGTGCGAACGCTAACCGCATTCCCGGCAGAACTCCAACGTCCAAATGAACGGGACACAGGGTCCGTTACATTCTGAACACGGACGGGAAACTACGTCGCCTGCGGCAAAAAGTGAGATTCACGCAAAACGGGCTACGGTTCCGCGTCTCCATCAAGCACAGGGAATCACGTCAGGACAACCGGCAAAAGAACCGACTCTAATCCAATCCCCTACCCCCGCCCCAGCAAAAAATCCCCTCAACCTCTACGCACAGTGGTGCCCGGCAGATGCTGGCTTGCACGATGTTGAGATTGTCTGGAGTGCATGACGGCAATGCTTCGCAGAGGAACTCAAGGGTTCGGAGAGTGTCTTCCGGGTCGCGGACATAAGCCCGCCAGGCGGTGGTGACGCCGGTGCTGTCGGGAATGTTTAGCCGCGTTCTGATGATGCCGATGTTGTCGGTGGTGGTGCGGAGCTGAGTCTCCAGGCAATCGGCGGCGACGGTGGTGTGGCCTTTGACGCTGGCTGTGCCGGAAAGGTAGGCGGTCGAAGTGGCCCTGGCATCGTCGTGGACGACGGCGCAGCGGGAGAAGCTGGGCGGGCGCGGGCCGTAGGCGGAGGGGTAATCGTAGGCGGGCACCTGCTCGGGATTCTCGATGTAGGTCACGGGTGCATTCCCGGCGAGAAAGGCGACGACGATGGCGGGCTCCGCGATTCCAACCGCACTGGCTGCGGGCATGTTAGGGTTGCAGTGGTCGCCGAAGCGCGTGCGGAATGCATCCCAGCGGCCAACGTTGAAATGCCGGTAGTTCTCCATTCCATCGGTCTCATGGTTAATGAAGGGAACGTAGTTCCAAATCCGATAGAGGTGCAACTCTCGTTCGGCATCGAGCGTGCGGAACAGGGAATCGTAGATCTGTTGCGTCGCTGCGCTAAGTTCAGGCACCGAGTCTCCTGCCCCAGCCTGCATGACACAGACACCAGCAAGCTGGGTATCGTCGGTGCGCAACAGCGTAAAGCCATCGTTCTCTGATAAATGACCGCCGCCGAGGAGTGGCTCTGAGTTTGACCCATGAAGGATGGGCATCTTCAGCGCCAAAGCACATTCCCGTCCACGCGGATCGCTGACGATATTCGATGCCTCAGCCCCGAATCGCACCTGCAACGATTGCCCGCGAGTGCTGTCCACTGCGGGCTCGGAGGGAAATGATGGCGGAAGGCTGCTCATGAACGGTGAACGGTGGTGGGATCTGCTGCTGCCCATTGTCAGCGAGCCGGACTCTCAGCGGGCGCGCTGGATTTTGCAATAGATGAAGCTGCCACCTCGGCTGAAGGGGTGGTCGATGGCGATCGCCAGCGTGAGAACAGGCCCTGCCATTCGGCGTGCGCCCAGCACGACATGGCGCGGAGGAAAAGCGGGATCAGCGCCATCCCCGGAGCAAGCCCCTGCTTCACGATGAAGTGTGCGCCGAGATTGTGCTGACCGTAGCTTCCGGTGGCAAGACGTTGCTCGGCCAGCGCGGCCAGCCGTCGGTTGTAGAATGCCATGAACCGGGCGACGCGACGCCCTGCTGGCCCCTGGTAGGGCAGGCGCGAAAACTCGGCTGCGGTATCGGTGTAAACCAACCGAACCGGCCCAACAAAATACATACACAGGTCGAGTAGGAATGCAGTGAACATCAAGTCTGCGTCACCCATGTAGCGGTACTTGTCCTTGTAAAGTGCTTCGAACCACTGCTGGTAGCTCTCGGCAAAGTTCGTGCTGTAGTCAACCGCGCGTTGCATCACGCATTCGCCCTTCAGGGCATCCACGAGAATCGTGTGAGTGGCGTAGACGGTGTGCGCGCAGTAGTCCAGGCCCTGGCTGTATAGGGGATCCATGAAGCCACTAGCATCGCCAACCACGAACCAGCCATCGCCGGCGACTTCGCGTGACCGATACGCCAGCTGCGAATAGGTGCGCGTATCCTTTTCCACCGGCACCGCATTGGCAAAAAGTTCGCGCCCCACCGGGTGACTGAGCAGGTGCTGGTGCAATCGATCGGTCAAGGTGCCTCCCTCTTGCAGTTGAAATATTCTCCGGTCAAAAGTGACACCGGCACTTACGTCGCCATCGCGCAAAGGAATGATCCAGCACCACCAACCACGCCCCATCAAGTGGTTCGTCGCCGTGCCACGCGCACTGAGCACGTGCTGGCTGAGGCCCGGATAGCGCGTGCTGATTTCGTGGCCGTCGAGATCCCTCACATTGCGGAATCGTGCCCACACTGCGGTCGTCGGATGTTCGTCCTCCATCGACTCCAGCGTTCCGCGCAGGCGCGGGATCACTGCAGCTTTGCCGCTGGCGTCGACCACCCACTTGGCAGTCACTTTGTAGCGGCCACCCTCACGGACATCGATGGTCATGAAATTCTTGCCCTCGCCACCCAGCGCAAGATCGCGCACGGTCGCCGGGCGGAAAATTTCGCAGCCTGCGTCTGCAGCCATTTTCAACAAGTGCGGATCCAGCTCTGCGCGATCGAGCTGGAACCCCGGCAGCCGCGTCTGCAATCGGCCACCGATTTCCGAGCACTGTCCCATGCATTCATTGCCTGGGTTCGTGAACCACATGCGCAAGCCGTTTTTGGCGATGTGCTTTTGCGATAGATATGTCGAAAGGTGCAGCACCCGGGTCAGGAAGCAGCCAGCGACCTCGGAAGTCGATTCGCCCACCTTGCGGTCGAATGCTTCTGAGCGCTCGACAATTGCGATGCATGCATCCGGCAATGCCCGGCGCAGCAGGATTCCCATCGCCGCGCCCGAGAAGGCACCGCCGATGATGACCACATCGAACTGTTTAGGCTCATTGTTCCCAGCGACGGGGTCACTGGATCCGGCTTGTATTAGGGACTCAACCATGCGAATTGCGAGAGATGCGCTGGACTTCCAGCTTACGTTAAACCATTCCCTGAGTCCAAACCAATCAACGGCAACGTGTCGCTTCGGCTCGGCATCATGAATTCACTGTTAAATCGGTTACGTCTGCAAAGCGACCTGCTGCCTAGATTTCTTGCCTGGGCAGTGCCTGCGTGCCCGTTTTTTCTTGAGCCCGTGCTGGTCGCCGCCTACACCGCGCTGTTTTGGGCCATCGCCGCCCCGCCGCGCAAAGCTGTGCAGGCGAATATCCGCGTCCTGCATCCGCAGATGTCGGCGGCCGCAGTCTGGTGGGGCAGTTTCCGCGTTTTCCGGAATTTCGCCTGGACCTGTGTCGATGCCGAACGCGCTCGCGATGGCCATGGCGCTAGTGCCTTTCACTGGGAAGTCGATGGAGCCGAGCGCTTTGACCACGCTTCCGCGCTCGATTCCGGACTACTCCTGCTCACCGCGCACATGGGCAATTACGATGTCGCAGCGGCTGCCTTTGCGGATCGGTTCGGGAAAAAAGTGCACGCCGTCCGCGCACCGGAGCCGACCGAGGAACTCCAGGACTATCGCCGTGCCGAACTCGCGCGCAACGCCGGAGACTCGTTGGCGATCGCCTACAATACGGCCGAGGGCATGCTCGGCATTGACTTGATCCGGGCACTTGGCAATGGCGAAGTCGTCGCGATCCAGGGGGATCGGGTCATGTTTGATGTGTCGCCGACATTTTGCCAGTTTAATCGAAATGGTGACCATGTTAGACTGCGTGTTCCCGTTGGCCCATTCGTGCTGGCCATGGCTGCCCGGGTGCCCATTCTGCCGATGTTCGTAATCCGCACCGGCGTTCGCAGCTACCGCATCCTCTGCGGTGAAACGTTCGACTGCGTCCGTACCAGTCGCGACAAGCAGGCCGACCTCGATCGCGCCGTAGCTCACTGGGGCGGCATTCTGGAGAACGTCGTCCGCCCGCACTGGGATCAATGGTTCGTGTTCGAACAGGC
>JAQCER010000195.1 GCA_027618625.1 Verrucomicrobiota bacterium | reverse complement strand
ATTTGCTGGTGCTCGATGGGGGAATCCGTGGGGCCGTCATTCATCCCGCCAAAGGTGAGTTTCAAGAGGTGAGGGTTGACGGTGATCGGGTCACAGCAGGTGCCGGCGTCCGTTTCAAAAAGGTGACCAGCTTCGCCCGGAATGCTGGACTGGGTGGCTTCGAGTGGATGGAAGGAATTCCCGGCAACGTAGGTGGCGGGCTGCGGATGAATGCAGGTGCCATGGGATTGCAAACATTCGACCAGCTGGTCAGCGTAAGGCTCCTCGACTTGAACGGAAATATCAACGAGAAGGGGGCGGAAGAAATCGCATCGTTCTATCGCAATGTCCCTGAGCTTGAGGATAACTTCGTCGTATCCGCCACGTTCAAAGGCAGTCCTTGCGCAGTCGAAGATATAGACAAAATTATCGAAGAGTCGAAAGGCAAACGCCGAAAAAGCCAGCCAATCGCTGCCAGCGCAGGCTGCATCTTCAAGAATCCCCAAGAATGTCCGGCCGGGCGGCTCGTCGAGCAATTGGGGCTGAAAAACCTCAGCGTCGGTGCCGCTCGCGTTTCAGAAGTGCATGGGAATTTTATTGTAAACGACGGTGGAGCGACGGCATCCAGCGTGATGGAACTCATTCACTCCATTCAGCAGACTGCGAAGCAGCAGCGCGGGATCGACCTCGAGACTGAAGTTCAAATCCTCGGCGAAGCTCCGTCCGAAAATTCCTAACTTTGCCAGAAACCTTACTATCATGACAGCATCTTCCGAACCCAAGAAACCATCGATTGCGGGCAAAAGGATTGCCGTTTTGAAGGGCGGGCCTGGATCTGAGCGTGAAGTTTCCCTGGTCTCAGCCCGCAGCGTCTGTGAAGCTCTGGAAAGCCGGGGAGCAACCGTATTTGAAGTCGATGTGAAAGGGGATGACTTTGAAATCCCTGACTTAGTAGACGTCGCATTCAATGTAATCCACGGCACCTATGGTGAGGATGGTCGACTTCAGCGGGTCCTCGAAGCCAGGCGTATTCCCTACACAGGCGCGGGGGTGGTCAGTAGTGAAACAGCGTTTGATAAAATCCTGAGCAAAAAACGCTTTATCGAGTCGAGTATTCCGACGCCGGAGTTCGAGCTGTTCATCGTTGGCAGGAGCGATGCCATCTCCTTTGATCCACCCTTTGTCATCAAGCCGCCCAAAGAAGGCTCCAGCGTTGGGGTTCATATTATCCGCGAACTCGCCGAGGTCCCTGCTGCTATCGAAGACGCCATGAAATATGATCAGGTGCTGCTGGTGGAACCCTTTGTTGCGGGGAAGGAATTGACTGTGGGCATTCTTGGTAAACGTGCCCTGCCAATCATTCATATTCAGCCAAAGAGTGGATTTTACGACATGACTAACAAGTATCCGTGGATGACCGGGAATCAGGACGCCGGCAGCGAATACATCGTTCCTGCTAATCTAAGTGAAGAAACGGCAAAAAAAGTCACCGCTGCAGCCCTACAGGCCCATCAGGCCCTGGGTGTGGAAATTTACAGCCGCGTTGACCTGTTGCTTGATGAGAATGATCAACCTTGGGTCTTAGAAGTGAATACAATCCCAGGAATGACTTCGACAAGTCTTTTGCCAAAAGCTGCCGCTGCGGTAGGGATAGATTTTGCAGAATTGTGTGAACAGATTACGGTGATGTCGCTACTAATGCGGACTGGAAAAATTTAGTAGGGTATTGATGTATTGGCTCTCTCATAGACCTAACCGAAAACGTGCGCGACGAAAGGTCGAGAATCGTCGCTTGCCCAAGAAGGGTCGCGAGCAAAAGACGCCACTTCACATTCTTGATGTCCAGACCTTTTCGACGAGGGAGCTGCAGATCAGGCGTGCCGCTCAATTTCGCACAATTTTGCTATGCACGGTTCTGTTCCTTTCGTTCGTCGCTCTGGTTTCCACGACACGGATCCTGTTGAACAAGTATCTGTTCGACAGTCCGGAACTCACGATCACGCAGCTGGAGGTGCGCTCTGATGGCGTCCTGTCCACGCAGGAGATTATTCGGTTGGCCCAAATTGGAAAAGGAGACAGCATTCTGTCGGTTAACCTTGCGCAGATTCGGGAAAATCTGACAAAGCATCCGCAGATCAAGAACGTCGAGATCGAAAGGGAGTTTCCCGGAACATTACGGATTGCAGTGGAAGAGCGCTTCGGAATTGCCTGGCTCAGTTGTGACTTCCCGTTTGTTAAACCACCACCGGAAAGGCAGTCTCCGGCCCGCTATATACTGCTGGATGAAGAGGGGATTCCTTTCGTAAGTGAGTCGCTAATGCGAGAATACACGAATCTGCCTGTGGTGCATGTTCCCCGCCTGCAGGAGTTGGTGCCTGGTAAGCGGTTAGACAACAAGCAGATACAGGTAGCGTTGGAGTTACTATACACCAGCAGGCGGGCTCTCTACGATCTCAACCTTGAGATACTGGCGATACATGCACCAAATCCATATTCAATAGTTGCTAAATATAATAACCAGTCCAATGTTGTGTTCGGCCTGAGTGACTTACAACATCAGGTGGCTAACCTGAGAGCGGCAACATTGCATGCCCAATCGATGGATAAGGCCATAGGTTCGATCAATTTGCTGATGACTCGAAATATTCCAGTGACTTACAACGATGGATCTGCTTCAGCAGTGGCGAAGCGGGCTCCCGTGCTGTACCAACCAAAGGTAGTCGAGCCCGTTTCTCGGCCATCTACCGCGCCTTCGGCTTTGCTGGCGGAAGGGGCACCAACCCGCTTTTACAACCGCAGAGAATCCCAAAACTCAGATTCCATTCAATCAATCCTAGGGAAAAAATGATCCTCGAATTCGTTCGTGATATGGCCAAATCAAATATCTACGTTGGACTTGAAGTAGGAACATCCAAGATCTGTGTAGTCGTTGGAGAAGTGCGGAGCGACGGCACTATCAAGATCCTCGGTGTGGGAACAGCGCCCTCAAGAGGTGTTCGCAAGGGCGAGATCGTTGACTTCGATACTGCCCAGCGGTGCCTTCATGATGCTCTAGTCCGAGCTGAGGACAAAAGCGATGTGATGATCCGCAATGTGTTCCTGAGTATTACCGGTACTCACGTCGAGAGCCTGAACAACCGTGGTTGTATCCGGATTCCTGACGATCAGAGTGAGATCACTGTCGATGATCTCGAAGAGGTAAAGGAGCTGGCGCGGGATGTTGCGATCCCGCCAGAGAACGTTTTCCTGCACAGTATCGTCCGGCATTATATAGTCGACGGTCAGGAGCTGGTGATGAATCCGGTAGGAATGCTGGGGCGCAAACTGGAGGCGGACTACCACATCATTCATGGCATCCGCAATCGCATCCAGAACACGATCCGTTGTGTGCGTGAGATTCCGCTTGAGGTTGAGGACGTCGTTTTTGGGCCAATTGCCGCCGCGCAGGTTGTCCTGACGAAGGGTGCCCGTGAGCAGGGAGCGCTGGTCGTAGATGTGGGTGGGGGGACGACCGACTACGTCCTTTACGTCGATGGCTCTGTGGCAATGTCAGGATCACTCGGAATTGGTGGGGATCACATTACCAATGACCTTTCCATTGTCCTCAAGATTCCACTTTCCAAAGCAGAGAAGCTGAAAAAGGACGAAGGTTGTGCGGTCGCCAGTCCGGACGACGAGGGGCAGGTAATCCGCGTGGAGGGGGACACTGGATTTGTCGGCAGGGATGTCGATCGCGAATTGATGAATCAAGTGATCCACTCACGCTGTCTGGAAATCTTCGAGCTGCTGGACAAACGTTTGCGCCAGGGCAGCTACAAGGAGCGTCTGAAGGCGGGCGTCTTTCTCACTGGCGGCTGTAGCATGCTTGAGGGAATGAGCGAAGTGGCTGAGGCCGTGCTGAGTTTACCCGTCCACCGAGGAAATACTGCCCCCATCAGCGGACTGACAGCGACTTTTGAGAATCCACAGTTTGCGACGCCGATCGGCCTCATTCGATATGCCCAGTTGCTTGAGAATGAGCGACCTCAACGCTCTGCGATCTCCAAACTGGCGAACAGAATCACGGGCTTGTTCGGGGGTTCTCGCTTGTTCTCGTGGCTTTTCGGTTGAATCTTTCCGAATAGTGTATGTAGTCCAGTATTGATAAAATGGGCTTTCTAAAACGTTTGCTTCCGCGAATCGTCAGGACACCCTCATAACCAACAAAGATAGTATTTCATGATTGAGTTTAACCAACGAGAACAAGAACTCGGCGAGGAAGGCGGCGGTGGCTTGTCTGTGGCGGTAGTTGGAATCGGCGGTGCCGGGGCCAATGTCCTCGACCGGATTGCGCTCGAGGGAATGACCGAGGCCGAGCTGGTATGTATGAACACCGACATTCGCGCCCTGACCAATTCCGTCGCGGCTACCAAGGTGCAACTTGGAAAAAACCTGACGCAGGGACTCGGCGCGGGAGGTGACCCTGACTTGGGTGAGGACGCTGCGAAGAGTTCGGAAGATGAGATTCGCAGTGCCGTGAAGGGCAAAGACATGGTCTTCGTCTGCGGAGGCCTGGGAGGTGGAACTGGCTCCGGTGCGGCCCCTTTCATCGCTGGTGTAGCCCGCAGCGAAGGTGCCTTTGTTGTCGCCTTCACTACCATGCCATTTTCGTTCGAGGGCCGCCGCCGTCTGGCTCAGGCGCAGAATTCGTTGAATCACCTGCGCAAGACCGCGAATGCACTGATTACATTCGACAACGATCGGATGGGTTCACTGGTGTTGCCAAAGCAAGGTATCCAAGAAGCGTTCGCTGAGGCGGACAAGATTATCAGTCAGAGTGTAAGGGCGGTCATCCAGTTGGTGACGAAGCCAGGTCTGATCAGCATCGGAATGGATGATCTGATCACTGCCCTCGACAACGATGATTCGCGATGCCTGTTCGGGTTCGGTCAGGCTACTGGCGAGAACCGGGCGCAGGAAGCCTTGAGTAAGGCTCTGAAGAGCCCACTTCTGGATAAAGGCGAAATGCTTGAAGAGGCACAGAATGTTCTCGTTCACGTCTGTGGTGGTGACTCGATGACCTTATTCGAAGTCGAGCTGCTGATGAAGTCCCTGGAGAAGGAGGTGAGTGACAAGGCTCAAATTCTGTTTGGTGTCGGTAGCGATCCCAAGCTTGGAGACAAGCTAAGTGTCACGGTGATCTCTTCCATGGGAAAGCCCTTGCCTCCGACGGCTGATGACCAAGCGCCAAAGGGTGCCCGCTCCGAATCTGGAGACAGGCAAAAGAACGATTCCGCTCCCGCGGAGTCGGCAAACCCTAAGGTGCCGCAGTCAAGTCGATCGGAGGTTAAACCCGATTCAGACACCAGCAGCATAGCTGGTGCGCCCGTTGCTGTAGCGGCTGCTACGGTGACTGGGCTCGGAGCAGGATTGCTTTCAACCGCCAAAGCAGCCAGCAGCCCTGCTCCGGAAGTGGCACCTGCCGGCACTCCGCCATCTGCCAGAATGTCACCCATTCGCCGTGCCGTTCTTCCGGTCGATTTTTCACCGCATCCGGTCGAGGAAAAATCTCAGGACAGTCCGACGGTCAGTGAAAAAGCAGGCGAGCCTCCGATTTTCGAAAAGCCAGGATTCATATCTGGAAAGGGAATGATTTCGATATTTGAGGATGACGATGACTCAAGCGACGTTCTCGATGATGACGATGATGAGGATCTGGATGACGATCTCGACCTCATGGGAGATCTCGGGCTCGATGACGAGGAACTCGATCGGTTGGTTGCTGAAAGTGCAGCCGTAGGTCTCGACGACGACGACGACGACGATGACCTGCTCAAGGGAGATTCCTCGCTTTCGTTGATCGAAGATGCGGATTTCGTTTCTGACGAAGAGACTGAGAGTATCGTTGAAGTGGTCGAGTCCAAGGTAGTGCAGGCTCCTGCTGTCGTTGAAGAACCGATTTCCGCGCCTGAAGTCGAATTGTCGGTCGTCGAACCTGACGTCGGAGACGCTATCAGCTTTGAGACGAATGAGGAAGATAATGCCTTTGCCGAAGATGTCGACGTGTTCGATGATGACGATCTCGATGAGGTAACGGTGGTAGCTGGAGCTGCAGTGGCTCATCCTGAGCCATTCGACGTGCCAGTTGCCAAAGTGGCCAAAGTAGCCAAAGTAGCCAAAATAGCTGAGGACACAGATGACTTTCTCCTCGATGAGACGGAGGACGATGACTTTGAGTCATTCGACGATGCCGATGAGTTGGAAGAAGATGATTCCGAAGAATTGGAGACCGTCGAAGAGTTGGAAGATGATGAGGTCGCCGAGTTGATTGAAGAAGAGGTCATCGTGGACGAAGAGGATGATGATCCGCTTTTTGGAGAGGATCCCGCACCAGCTGATGGAAAGCCGGTACCGGCCCCTTTGGTACAGCCGATGGCGGCCAGCGTCGCTCCCGCTCAGGCAAATAAGGCCGATGAGTTGTTAAAGCGCGTCGGCCTGCGTCGTGCTGGTAGCACGGGCCTGCCCGCGCGAGCGCCAGTTGCTGCCGAGCGCCCTCAGGCTGGTCCACAGGAATCAGGAGGCAAGACTCGATTTGCTTGGTCAAAGCCTGGGACGATTCCCGCGCCCGTCGCACCCCCAGTCGCACCGGCGTCCGCAGCTCGAGTCGAAGAGTCGCCAGCCGCAAAATTGCCCCCTCCTCGCACTTCGAGTTCCTCGGATGCACCGGCACCGGTTCCGGTTGACACACAAGAAGTATCTGCCACATCTGCCACATCGG
>JAQCER010000194.1 GCA_027618625.1 Verrucomicrobiota bacterium | reverse complement strand
GTCGTCATCAGGGGCAACGTCACCAAGGTCCAGCGAGTCAAGGATCTCTTCCTCGGTCAATGGCCCTTCCTTCTCCCCGTGCCGCAGAATGTAGAACTGATGACTCATCGAGCAACGGATCAGCGGCACGGCTTCGTCACTTCGGCATCAGGCACGTCGTCCAGATCAGGTATTGGGGGCAGCAGATCTTCGCGCATCAGGAACATCTTCACATTGAGCACTGCCAATTCCTGCTGACTCATGGAAAGCACCAGAGAAACGAATGGAGTCAATCGATCGACTTCCGCAACCGCTGAATGTACCAGACTGGCGACGATCTGTGGATCCAGCTCGTTATGTCCGAACACATTGGTCGCCCGAAACAGAATGGCACCGGTGTCCCACAGAAGTTCAAAATTGCCCAGGGTAAGCTCTTCGTTGGTGCGCATGAGAATCTCCGCCACGATTCCCGCCCTCGACGCCGGAACCTTGTTGGAAAGATGCGCCCCGATCGAGATCGCTCCAATTTCCGCAAATGCCTGCGCATGCACCCGAACCCGCGTATGATACGCTTCAAAATCCGCCTCAATAACCTCCCGTTTCTCGACACGACGGTACTGCCAACCCGCCTGGCGAAAGGTGTTTTCTAGTGCTGTAAGTAATTCACTCATAGTTGGTTAGGCTTGTTGTGGTGGCAAATGGTTCGCCCATTCAAGTAATAGAACACGTCCGAGCGGGCGTCCAGAAACTACGCCACCCTTTCACCCTTTCGCCAGGGTATTTCGTTTGATCCCGAAGTCAGCCTCCCAGCCGCGATGGGAACGAAACAGTGACACTTTCGTTTTATGGGCAATGATTTGCCACTGGCGTCACGCCTTTTTTGAGAATGATGTTCCCGTACTTTGCAGTTTCGCCCGTGGCTACGACTGCGAAGCCCTGGGCCTTTACGCGTTCGTAAAAAGCGAAACGTTCGATCAGGGTGATGGGTGGTTCCGGCGTGCAGTGGCGGGAGATGGCTGCTCGGTAGGCGTCGATGAGGCTGGGATCGACGGAGTCGCCCGGAACAGGCTCCATCATGAACAGGGGCGATTCGACAAAGGTATCGAGTGCGAGTAGGGGGAGGATTGCGTCCAGTAGATCTGCGATGGGAAGGCCATCGGCTCGTACCACGCGTCTGCCCAACGATTCGCTCGGAAAATGGGCGTCGGCCAGCACCAGTTCGTCACCATGGCCCATGCGGTAGAGTGCATCGAGCAAATCGGGGCTGATGAGTGGGGATATTCCTCGTAACATGGGGTGAGGGTTGCTAAGTTTGCCGACTAAATCAAGCAGGATTCACGGTTGCAATTTCCTGCGAAGTTCTGCGGCTCGGAGCTTCACGATTTCCAGAAATGCGGCGGCGATCGGCTTCAGCTGGCCGGTGTAGACGAGGCCGGCGATGACGGGTGGAAACTTTGGCAGAGCGATCCGTCGAACTTCAGGAATCACTTCGTCACCTGGGATGTCGACGGTGATGCCTACGCCGAATCCTTGAGCAACGTAGCTCTGGATCAGTTTAAGACTGGACACTTCGACGTGCGTGTCCCAGCGGATCCCGCGCTTGCGCAGTTCCTGCTGAAATTGCTGGGACATCGGCTCGGTGTTTCCGACTGAGATGAGCGGCTCGGTGATCTGAATTCCGCCTGCGCCATCGTCCTTACCGTCCTTACAGAGCGAGTTGAAGGAACGAATGCTGCTGCTGGTCGGCACAAGCATGACGATGGGTAATCGTAACAGCTCAACTGAGCGCGCGCTGCGGGGCAGTGAGCCATCGATGATGGTGATGGCGATGTCCACTTCCTGAGCGGCGAGCAGTTCGCCTATTTGCGATACCGTGGAGTCGCGCAGCGTCAGGCGCAGGCGAGGGAATCTGGCGCGCATATCATTGAAAACCTTTGGCAGGTGAGTGGCGAGAACCGTTACGCCAGCGGCGAGTCGCAGGTGCTGGCTTTCTTCGCCCCGTAGTTTCCCTGCGACTTCCGGTAACTGAGAAAAGAATGGAGCGATCACCGCGTACAACTGAGCCCCTTCTGCGGTGAGCGCGAAGGGACGACGGTTGAACAATTTAACGCCAAGATCGCGCTCAAGCTGGAGCACCTGCCCGCTCACCGCCGGTTGCTGGATCCCGTATGGCATGTGACGGACGGCGGAGGTGATGCCTTCGTGCTTGGCCACATAGTAAAAGAGTTCAAGATGGTGAATCTTCGGGTAGGGGTGCATGATTCGAAACCATCACAGGTTTGTCATTGCAGGCCAATCACTTTCCGGTTCAACAATGATCGGAATCGCCGTATTTTTTGCTTTGCATCCGACGCCGGAACAGTCGACTCTCGGAGGCAATGAGTTGGTACTACTCCTTCAGAGGAAAGCAGAAAGGACCGGTTTCCGCCCGCGATTTGCTGGTGCTGGAATCTGCGGGACTGATTTCAGGAAGTAGCATCATCTGGGCGGAGGGCATGCCAGACTGGCGGTCGATCGATGCTGTCAGGGAGCAGGTGAAAATCGAAGCTGGCGATGTGGATTTGTCTCAATACGGCGTCTGCGCGCACTCGCAAGAAGTGAGGCCGCGGGAGGAAATGATCGCGTATGGGGAGAATTGGATCGCACCCGAGCACAAAGATGGGTTTATTCAAAGCCTGCACGAAGGTTCCAGGCTGATCGATCAATTGCACGTGGGTGGGATGCGTTTCGTGGGTTTCTGGTGGCGGGTGCTTGCGTCTGTCATTGATTCGCTGATTAAGGGAGCGATCAATATGATGTTCATGATCCCTCTGGGTCTGCTGGCAGTGCCCGCTTTAGAGAAGTTATCCGGGAGTGGTGGTGCGCCGGATCAAGGCATGGCTGCTGGAATGGTGGCGGGGATTATGGGAGCGTATGCTTACATGTTCGTTGCTACCATCGTTTCCAGCTTGATCTACGAAGTGTGGATGGTGGGCAAATATGGAGGGACCGTGGGGAAGCTGGCGCTTCGATTCCAAGTGGTGAACGCTGACGGCTCCAAGCTTTCCTATGGGAAATCGTTTGCTCGCTGGGCATCGGAAGTGCTGAGCAAATTCATCTGTTTCTCAATTTCTTACGTTCTCGGTATCCTGGTCGTGGTGGCGGCAACTCGTGGGGGAGCCAGTGAGCCTTCTCCGGCCATGGTGGCGGTCCTCATGCTGGTCTGCAGCGTCATCGCCTATCTGGGCTGCTTTCCGTGGTGGCTCGCGGCGCACACCAAAGAGAAGCGTGCCCTGCACGACATGATGTGCGGGACACGGGTGATCTTTAAGTGAACGAATCAGGTGAATAGTTACTCATGATCAGTTGCGCAAAATGCGAAATTCCACTGCCGTTCGATTCTCAGGGCACGCCGGAGTATTGCCCCAACTGCCGGCGATCCTGTGTCGGTCACCAATTTCCGGCTGCGCTGACGACAACGGGCGAAATTTCCAAACCCGCTGAGTCGGTAAACGTCCTGGGGGAGGCATCCTGCTTTTACCATGACACCAAGCGGGCAGTGGTGGCGTGTGATGGTTGCGGGCGTTATCTTTGCAGCCACTGTCAGGCTGACTGGTTGGGAAGGACGCTCTGCCTGGGCTGCATTCATACACAGCGTGAGGTGAAGGGGGCGGGGGAGTTTCAATCGCGCGTGACTCTTTACGACAATGTCGCGTTGTCCCTGTTGATTCTCCCATTCCTGACGCTCATCTACGGGTTTTTTCTGGTAATGTTCACCGCACCCGTGGCGCTGTATCTCGTGGTGCGGCATCGCAATGCGTCGCGGGGCATCGTGCCGCGCGGTCGCTGGCGGCTGGTGCTTGCGGGCGCGTTGAGTATTTTCGTCGTGCTGGCGTGGGTCGGTTTCATCGTTGCCGCAGTTTTTTTCGGATGAAGAAGAATTTTGGTGAATATGTTAGAATTGCGCGGGGCTTCTTCGGTTGCTCCAGTTTCTGGCGCGGCAATGGGCATTTCCTCTACGTCAAAGGGAACGGGTTCCTGCTGCCATTTTCCGAAGAATACTTTCGGTTTGAATTTCTAAAGGTGCAGTCGGTCGTCGCGACGAAGACTGCACGTGGAACGGTTACCTCGATTCTCTCTGGCGCGGGAGCAATCGTCGCCGCTCTACTCGTGGTTGCCAGTATTTCTGGCCTGGATGGGTCGCCCTCAGATCCCGTGCTCTACGTGATGGCAGTCTTGCTGATTCTTTTTGCGATGGGATTCCTGGCGGTCATCGCAGTGAACATCGTCATGGGGCCGACATGTGTGGTGCGAATTCAAACGGCGGTACGGGCGGAGACGATTCGCCCGCTTTTACGATGGCGATTGGCGAAGGAAGTGCTCGTCTCGATGCAGACGGAGATCGAGCTGGCGCAGGTTTCCGCATTGGGGAAGACGCCGGAGCCGGAACAACCAATGGCACGGCCCAGTGTGCCGGAAACCAGCGTGGAGTTGCCACCCATTCCCAGCAGCCTTCCTGAAGAATCATGAGCTCGGTCAGTATCCATCAGACGTGCCTGAATCATCCGTCGCGTGAGGCTGCGGCTTTGTGCCCCAAGTGTAAGCGTTCGTTCTGTCGCGAGTGCATCACCGAGCACGACTACCGTATGATTTGTGCCAACTGTCTGGCTGAGCACCGCGAGGAATCCGTAAAGGTCAAGCGCGAGATACGACTACCGCTGATGCCAGTGCTCCAGATCGTGATCGGAGTGATCGTGATTTGGACCGTCTATTATCAAATCGGCGAGATCCTGGTGGAGATCCCGACAGAGCTGCACGATGGCAAGCTTTGGGAGCAGGATCGCTTCTGAATATCCCACAACGTTACCCATTGGCTCGCAAACGCAAAACAGACATCGATCGCTCGCGCAACGCGCTGGCACTGACTGAGCAGGCATTTCATCTGCTGCGGACGGCGCCGCTTGCCGCGCATTGCTGGTGTTATCTGGGCATGGTTCCATTTGCCGTGGGATTGCTGTTTTTTTCCACAGAGATGAGTCGCGGAGCACATGCCGAGGATCACCTGATTAATGCGTCGCTGGGAATTGCGTTGGTTTACCTGTGGATGAAAATCTGCCAGGCGATGTTCTGTCGTCGACTCTGGCAGCAGCTGAGTCCGGGCAGGACATTGCCGCAGATGACGTTGTCTCGCATTGTTCGGTATGGAGCAGTGCAAGTCTTCTTGCATGCGTTTGCCCCGATATTCTTGTGCCTCGGAGCGTTGTTTCTGCTTCCGCTTGGGTGGATCATTGCGTTCTTTCAGAACGTGACGGTCTTCGGATACACACTCGATTTTGATCGCAGGGCATTGCGCGGGATCGCGGGGATCTCGGTGCGGCAGAGTCATTTTGCGGCGATGCAGAATCACCTGCTGCTCGCCATGCTCAAGGCATTCGCGCTGTTCACATGGCTCAATGTCGCGCTTATCTGCGCAGGTCTGCCACAGCTGGCGAAGCTGCTGCTGGGCGTGGAGAGCGTGTTTACCCATAGCTGGCAGGCGGCCTATCTGAATTCGACATTTCTGGCGATCATTGTCATCGGCGCCTGGTTTGTGCTCAGTCCGTTCACCAAGGCCATTTATGTCGTTCGCTGCTTCGAAGGGATTTCGGAGAAAACCGGCGCAGATCTGATCGCCCGGCTGGAGTCGAACCAGCGCGATCGAGCGCTGGCATCGGCGTCGCAACCAGATTTGGGGCCGATTGCGCGATCCCGTCCCGGCAGAGTGCTGACGATGTTGCTGACGGGCAGTATTTTGTTGGCCGGCTGTGGTGCCAGCATCGGCCAGGTTGTCGCTCAGGACGATGTGACACGTATGCAGGATGCGCGGGCGGCATTGGACAAAGTGATGGCGCGTCCGGAATTTGAGTGGCGCATGCCTCGAGCGGAGAATGAGGCGGGGGGCGATGCTGACAATGATGGAAACGTCATCGCGGATTGGATCGTTTCGACCCAAAAGGCGATCGGCGATTTCATTCAGGATGCCTTTGAGGCATTGGGTGATTTGATCGATCCTCCCGATTTCTCGCCGCCGGGATCAGGATCGCCGTCGTTTGGCAGTGGCTTCAATTTTCTGGGGATGGGCGTGCTGGAAACGCTCGTGTATGTCGCCCTGATCGTCCTTGTTCTGGTTTTGATAGGGATGCTGTCGGTTTTTCTGGTAAGGCGCTACCGTGATGCTGAAGATTTGGGCGACGATGAGTCGGTGGGCCAAGTCGTCGACCTTAAAAGTGAAGAGCTGCTGGCTGACGAGCTTCCTGAGGATGAGTGGCTGAAGCTGGCGCGGGAACAGGTGGAAAAAGGGGAGCCTCGACTCGCGGTGCGAGCATTGTTCCTCGCGAGTCTTGCGCACCTGGCCGGGCGAAATTTGCTCCGAATCATCAAGTCCAAATCGAATCGTGACTATCGCCGTGAGCTGCATATGAAGGCCCGTGGTCAGGAGCGGGTGCTGGATGCCTTTGACGGGAATGTGAAGACATTCGAGCGGGTCTGGTACGGGATGCATGATCCCACGGAAGGCATCGTGGATGAGTTCACGAAAAACTACGAACGGATCAAGGGCGCATGAAGAAGTCACTGACACTCGCCCTTGTCTTCGGCCTGGCTGCGCTGCTGATTGCGGGAGTGTATGAGGTCTTTCGTCTGCGTTTTCAAGCGGGTGATATCTTTCCCGAGTATTCCACTTTGCGGGCAGATCCGCTGGGAGCGAAGGCGGCATTCGATACGATCGAAGAACTCGGTGAGCACCTTC
>JAQCER010000193.1 GCA_027618625.1 Verrucomicrobiota bacterium | reverse complement strand
GCGGACCCGACAGCGCGATGGATATCCCGCGTCCCGCCGTCGGGATAGAAGCCGCCGAGCTGGTTGTAGAGATCCTGATCCCAATCTCGATCGAAATCGGCAAAGGCGACGCCGTGGCCTTTCTGTAGATGCCCCAGCCCGGCACTGAATGTTGTGATTGGTGCAAAGAGCGCTTCGGTGATTTGACCCAAAAACTCTTTGGTCTCGATCAAGACCAAGCTGGACAACCTCCCCTTCCGCCCGGGTTTGAATGATCTCCGTAATTTCCGTAGGTAAAACTGCTCCGTCAAACCTCCTTCAACCTTGCAGACTTTGGCGAGGATATGTACCGTGGTGCTCTGTTGGGAGTTGTATCGCTATTGAAAGGAAAGGGAGCTGGCGGATTGCAGCAATTTCGCTGGGTGGCCATTTGCATCGTTGCGTTTTTCTGTGTCGTCGATGCCTGTGCCCTGACATTCTGGTATGTCGAAGGTGATGATGCCCGCTCAGTGATCTATGCGCTGCTGGGTGTGCACAACGGGATCTATGAGCCGTTTCATTATCACAGCATGTCGTCGCTGATGCTGTCCCTGTTGCCAAAGCAAGAACCGCTTGTTCGGGTGGTTGCGGTTGGAACCTCTGCGTTGGCGGCAATCACCTACTTATTGCTGGTTGCCCGTATTGCATGGCATTGGGCGATGGAGGCGGGCTTGCCGCGCTGGTTGGCCGCTGGTGTTCTGGCTTCGATGCCGCTGTTGATTCCAGAGTTCGCTTTCCTTGGTCTCGTGTATGAACCGGTGATGGTCAGCATGTCGATCGTGCTGCTGGGTCACCTGCTGGTTCGTCCAGCATTTGCAGGCGGCAACAGCAAGGGGAACAAGTGGCGGATCGTCGTTGCCGCGCTCCTGTTTGGATTCGGCGTTTCGTTCCGATGGGACGCGGGCTTTTACGGATGCGTGATCGCGATGGACTTATTGCTGACGGGATGGAAGAAGCATATGCCGAAGCGTGGGCCGCTAGCCCTGATTGCAAAGGTGTCCGCCTGGGGATGCCTGGCATTGGCAGCAACCGTCGGTTCGCTGGCAGCGTCTGGATACCCGCCGCCGGCTATTATCGAGACGTATCAATGGGTGAAGGAAACGGTAGCCGAGGTGCCGCCGCTGATGGAGCGTCTGGCTGATGGGGTCACTTTCCTGACTCCGGCTGTGGTGTGCCTGTTAGGGGCGGGCGTCCTTTCGGTGTTGTTGTCGATCCGGAATTCCTGGCGGGTGATTGCGCTTCTACTGGCGAGCGCGCCGCTGTTCATTGTCGTTGGAAATCCGTCGTTCTGTGGCAAGGCGTTCCTGACAGTGATGCCCGCATTATTCCTCACGATGCTCTACGGCGCTGTAGGCGCACGGAATGCCGTCGGAAAATTCCCCAGAAACCTCAAGCGGTTGACTGCGGTGGTCGCATTGCTGTTGGTGCTTGTGCCCTGGGTGGTTGGCATCCAGTGGAAACGCTCGGGCACCGCACGTGGGCCGGGATTTGCGTTCAGTTCGGTCTTGCCGTCGGGCAAAAGCAGCGGTCCACGTCCGGCGCTTGCAGGAGGACTCGGCGTGCCGACACCCGAAGGCCCGCGGCCGATCTGGGGATTCGCCTATGTATTGTTTGGTGGGGAGTGGCGAGACTTTGTCCTCTCAATGAATCGCGATTGGAACAGCGCCGTAGATCTTGCCATTGCAAAGGGGCTTCCTATTCACCAGGACTCGGACACTGGCATCGTGCCGACCAGACTGGTGGAACAAGGTTACGTGCTGCAGACAGCCAGGCTTCCTCTCGATCGATCTGGAGCCCCCGATTTTCTGCACCATCGCCTCTACAAACATTCCCAAACCGGCAAGTCAATGGAGGTAATCCTGGTGTCGGGATTGGATCAGCACCTCAAAGAAGGGCGCGTGCCGGATGTTTTCTCTCAACTCGATCTTGAGGAAGTCGTCATCGTCTATGTTTTCCCATCGCGCCTGCATGAGCTTCAGGTGACCAGCAAAGGGACGGTGACCGCCCTGGGTCCGCTGACGGCGTTGTGGAAACGCCCTTTGGATCCGCAATGACACGCGGCTGTTTCCGGGCGTTCCTTGACAGGCGTGATGATCGTTAGTATTTCGAGCGGACGGACGGCACGCCGCTTGCTGCCATTCTTCTGTTCTCCTCAATCACTGGAAATATGCCAAACCTTCAAGATCAGCTCGGCCTGGGTCGCTCTTACGACTCGACTGACCCCCATACACAGCGCTACTTCGACTACATTAATCTCAAACTCGCTGCCCGCGGGTTCGCGATCGTTGGCGAAGAGAAAGATTTTCCTTTCCTGGAAATGGGGCGCTCGCTGTTGGCGAACTTCCAGGAAAAGCTGCGCTTGCTTGCAGATCATCTGTGCCCTGCGGACCAGCGCATTGATTCTTTTTTAAGGGATTACCTTTCGGATGTTCCAGCCGCAGCTCTGGATCGGAACTCGCCTCTGGTGCCTTCCTCAGCTCTCGTTCTGGAGAAGCACGGCATCTCCCGCCTGCTCAGCCTCCCGCCGGATCGCGACAGTTTCGAATCGGAAATCGTTTCCTCGTTTCGCGCCGCGCAGGGTGTCATTCACAATCCTGCTCGCGATCGACGGACCACCGCTGGCGTGTTTCACGTCAGCGAGGGAGGCCTGCCGGTTCCGGGTGACAAGTTGGCTGTGCCAAAGGAGACATTCGCCCGGTTGCTGCAGCATGCGCTGAACCCGCCCGCGGATCTTCTCACCATTCCATTCACAGCCACGCAGGAGCGCCCGGCACGCGCTTTTGTTTCGCTGCTGTTGCGACCGGTGATCCGTCCGGAGGTGCCTGGGCTCTGTCAGGAATTGTCCATGGAAGTCCGTTTCTTTGCGCCCGGAAATCTCGTCAGCAATCTCGACTTCGTGGAATCCATTTTTGGCAATGCTGGCGATCCCCATTTGCCAGAAAATGATTCGGCATTGGATCCAGATCACTGGAGTGGCCACACGGGTTGCGTGATCCTTGCTCCGCACCTCGTGAAGTTGCGCAAAAAAGACCTCGGGTTGCCACACGTGAGCAGCGCCTCGGAAGTGCAGCGACGGGATGGCATGTGCTGGAACGATGAATCGGAACTCTACAACAACGGTGGCGCGTTCAAGATCACTTGCCGCGACCATCGGGGAGTGATCGTTACGTTGATCGCTGACAATTACTTTGGCTACTGCAAGAAAGAAGTTAAAACGCAGATCAGTTACGCGACCAATCTTTCCGGGGGAGGGGAAGAAGAACACGCCGGCGGGGCCATCGCATTCGCATCCTTTGACCACGGTGCCCACTTCAGCCTGAATCGGAAAATCACCCAGCTCGATCACACTTTCGACGACGTAGTTGAGATTCTTGGCGACACCATCGATGTGCGGCCGGAGGGCTACGCCATCGACAAAAAATTCGCGAACATCTACTACGTTCCCGAAACGGCTGAGGTGGATCTGGATCAGCAGAAGGTATCGTGGCAGACCGATGTCGGTCATGCATTGAGGCTGCAGCCTGGAATTACCTATGTTTATCCATCTGGTTACAAGGTGCAGATGATCCAGCCAACGTCCGGTCAGAGCTGGCGAATTATTGGCACGCAGGCTGAGGGTACCTTTTGCCATAAGCCCTGCACCGTCTCGGGCGGGGGCAAGTCCGAAATCTCCAAGGCGCTGCAGGATGCGATGCGGGTGGCGCCCGTCATTGTCCCGGAATTTCAGGCGACGATGAACAAGGTAAAGGAGCTGATCGATCGCAATTACTGGGATCGCTTCCCGAATCCCCGCATTCGGCCGGAGCAAAGCAGACCGCTGCTCGATCCGCGGCGCTCGCTGGGATCGGCGCTGCGCCTGCTCACTCCTGACGAAGGGTTTACAGATGCGCACAACGACTACGTGCGCTCGTTATCGAGGCACGTCATCGATATGGTACTGTTAGTGAAGCGCTACTACCGCGAAGACTGGGGCAGCTGGGACGAGTGGAGAAATCGCTTCACCGTGGACGTGGTCGATGGCCAGCCTGGGTTCGAGATCAAGTACCGCAACCAGCACATCGTCGCCCGTTACCTGCGCGTGGGTTTTGCCGCAGATGGACTGTGGCGCATGTTCAGTCTGCGCAAAGACTTCCTTCCCGCTACCAAGTTGCAGCGCGAAGATGACATCACCGCTTCTACGACGGTGCCCGTCCCGCGTGACAGCGGCATGCATCCTGATTTGCCGGAAGGTTCCTACAAATTCGCACTGAACTGTGAATACCGGTTCTTCCAGCGGCCCGATGAAGCGATCCACCGAGGCTACGACAAGAACACCGAGCTAGAGTTCTCTCTGCCGGGCAACTTCTTCTCCAACTACGAGCCAGTCACTCGTGCTCAAGCGAAGGAAATGATCGCCGATGCCATCCGCTTTGGTCGATTCACTCTGCCGATGCAGCGTTTAATCCGCGAATTCGCGCGTGCTGCGAAGCCCGAATTCATTGCCGTATCATCGTCCCCACGGCTCGTCGAAGGCAAGCCGTCCGAGAATCCGCGCTACCTGCAGACTCGTCCTGACCTATTAGCCGGGCGGCCAGAATACCTGGCAAAAGTGGGGATGCACCTGTATCGCGGCGTGCCAGTCACGCGGCCAGTGCTGGTCCCTGTCAATGCCATCCTGCCCGGACGCCGCAACAATCCACCCGATGTGAAGAAGGGCATTCGCGCCCTGGCCGTCTACAATCCTGTTCACTACCAGCAGTTGCCCGAGCTTTTCATGGACCTGACTTCCAGCCTCACCGGCAAGTCGCCATCGACGACTGGTGCGGGCTCGGAAGGCGCTCTCACGAAGAGTCCGTTCAATGCCCTGCTGCCGATCACGGATCTTAACAATGCGCTCATTTCATCAGTTCTCACGCGCCAGCCATGCTTTACCACAGCTGCCGGCTACATCGGCCCGAAATTCCGGGTGGATCACGACATCAGCCTCTTGATCCCCGAAGTGTGGTGCCGGATGCACATTCACGAGCGCAATCCCGAGACCCTGCTTGAGCAAGAGTTGCTGGAGCCGATCGAGGACTTCGAGCACAATGGCCAGAAGGTGCTTGCCAGCCGACTGGGTTACCGGATCACTGAAAAGTTTGTCCACCGCTTCTTTGGTCGTGTGTTCGCTGATCCCGGTGCCCTCTTTACCGAAGAAATGCTGCGGCCCGAGCTGCAGGATCTGGACGCCTACGTGGACGGCATCAACAACATCGTCGAAGCGCAGCAACGGGTTGCAAAGTTTTACTTCCAGGACGGTTCCATAGAATTCGCGTGTCCGCCCATGCGTGCCCTGCTGCATATCATGGCCCACGGCGAATACGAAGGCATGGACGTCAGACATCCCGATATCCGTCAGTTGTTCGATGTCGATACCATCTTGAAGAGCGACTGGTATGCTGCCCGACTGGAAGCACAGGCCAGGATCGACAGCACCCTCTGGCGTCGCCACATCGAGAATCTTTCCGCCTTCCAGGAAAAGGAGAACTACCGCGATGAGATCCGTCGATTGAACATTGCTGCCCGACTGCGCGCAGCGAAAAAGCGGCTGAAGGATATCGAGCGTCCAGGCTACGCGGCCAGCCTTATTGGACATCTTGGCGCCGATCCGATTATGGTCGGAAAGTAGCCCGATGTGAGTGCCCGCACCCGATTCGCTCCGAGCCCCAGCGGTCTGCTGCACCTTGGCCATGCCTATTCTGCGCTCGTGGCCTGGGATGCCGCCGGCAGGAATCGCGAGCAGTTCATCCTGCGAATCGAAGACATTGATTCGACGCGTTGCAGGGCAGAATTCGAAGATGCCATCTACGAAGACCTGAACTGGCTGGGCCTGCAGTGGTGCCTGCCGGTGATGCGTCAGTCGGAGCGCCTCGCCACCTATGCCGCTGGCCTCGAAAAGCTGCAATCGCACGACGTCGTCTATCCTTGTTTCTGCACCCGGCGCGATATTCAGGAAGAAATCGCACGCTCGGCCAATGCACCACACGGACCGGACGGCGCACTTTATCCGGGGATCTGCAGGGCACTGACAAAAGCCGAACGCAACGCACGCCTGCAGTCCGGCGAGCCATATGCATGGCGCCTCGATGCGTCCGCCGCTGCCGCCCGCACTGGCCCATTGCAGTGGACAGACCAACGGCGCGGCTCCATTGACGTCGACTCCGCACTCTTTGGCGACGTGGTCATCGCGCGCAAAGACATCGGCACCAGCTATCACCTCGCCGTCGTGATCGATGACGCCGCACAGTCCATTGAACTCATCACCCGCGGCGAAGATCTTTTCCACGCCACTCACGTCCACCGAATTCTACAGGAACTGCTCGGGCTCCCTGTACCCACATGGCACCACCATGCTCTGATCACCGATGAAAGCGGGGAACGCCTGGCAAAACG
This sequence comes from Verrucomicrobiota bacterium, assembly GCA_027618625.1. Taxonomy (GTDB): domain Bacteria; phylum Verrucomicrobiota; class Verrucomicrobiia; order Verrucomicrobiales; family DEV007; genus JAGROY01. The sequence goes on along the minus strand of JAQCER010000193.1, from coordinate 332 downwards.
CAGCGATGCACGTGCAGTCCGCGCTTACCGCGATGCCGGCATGACGCCAGAGCAAGTGGCGCAGCTGGCCCAAAGATCGCCAACCTGCTGAAACATCGGCTTCAGCGAGTCCTTCGAGTCTTTCGAGTTGCTTGCGATCCAATCCTTCAATCGGCGCGCTGCACCAGATCAATTATAATTTCCATAGACGCTCCTTTTAAAAAGCATTTTTGCTTTCCCTGTGCCGCTGTGCAACCTCCGGTACGACATTGCGCTCTCATAGCCTCCATTCCTCATCCAGTTTCCGATTGTTGCGGGCAGTGATATGAGTAGACTTCGGTGCAACGCACCTC
>JAQCER010000192.1 GCA_027618625.1 Verrucomicrobiota bacterium | reverse complement strand
CTGAGGATACGATCAGTTTCGGTGACTTGGTAAAGGGTTACCTGCGACACGCCGACTTCCGGGAGAATCTGATCTGCGAGGACTTCGAATGAATAGGCAGCACCGGGGAATCGATAGGCGAGCACTTGCCGCGCGGCCTGCAAGGCCTCACCCGGAAACTGCTCCGGCGCAGTCTGACTCATGCCCTGCACTCCTGCCAGATCGATGCGAACGGCACCACCATTCGACAGACGCACGTATCCAGAGTGGCGCACCGATCCCTCGGGCGTCAATCGCAGTGCGGCCACACGAGCGGGAAATTCTCCAAGCGGCGTCTGGCTGCGAACAATGAGTCGACCGGTTTTCTCCAGGGGACGACTCAGACGAATCGAGATCGTGCGAGCACCGTTGGCAGCATCAGCAATTTCCCAGCCGGTGACATTCGTTCCCTCGACGCCCACAACTTCACCTGGCCCTTCGGCGGTCAGTGTCACTTCCGGCAATTCGCCCTGCAGGACGGTAAACGTTATGTCCGCCACCTGTCGCAGCAGTCCCGCCTCAACACGGGCATCGATCCGCCCCTCCGTGCTGAAGAACAATTTTCCAGCATCCGATTCTCCCAGTGGCTTCCACGCCAGGCGGCAGCTGCCATTCGCGGGAAGGAATCCCTGCCACTTGCCATCACGCAAGGTGGGGACAACACCGTTCTTTTTGTCGAATTCCACCTGCTCACCCAAACCAGCAATGGCAACCGGCACGATCGTTCCGGCACCGACTTGAAAATCAACGCCACGCCATTCGTTCGCTGTCAGCACTGCTGCAGCGAGTGGAATTTCATAGGTGAACTCGCCCGCGGAACTGAACACCAACTCGTAGGCGTCGCCGTTCAGTGCGATATGGAAGCCTTCGAATTTCAGGACTTCCGTCAGAGCCGCGCGACCGCTGAGCACTTGCACGCGACCACCTGACTCTGGAGTCACGATCGCTTTTCCCTTCAAGGTGAACAACGATGATTTCAACGCTGTATCGACCGTGCCTTCGAGTGATACATCGACCAGTTCCACTGGCGCGCGCGTCGTTCCGCTGCGCAACACCGACAGGACAAGAGTGGCATCGCCGGTGGATTGGAACTGCAACTTGCTGTCGCCAGCCTCGGAACCGGCTACCGGAAAAAGTCCATCGGCGCGCACGGCTCTTACTTCCACCGCAAGATCACTCTGCACATTGATGGTCGACGAATAAGCGACAGCTTCACCTGCGCCCAGCATGAGGACATTCGTCTCTGCCGCAGGCACCTCGATCCTGTTCTCGGTCGCAACATTGAACGCGACATCGCCAGTGGTGCCGGGCTTCAAGCGCACTTCGAGAAAACGGGCATCGCCTTCGCGACGTTCGGCCCAAGCGGTGATCGCTTCGCCAGTGACGTTGAGCACGACTCCCGAACCAGTGATCGTGAACACCAGCGCCTCGGGCTTTCCCTGGAGGATCGAACACGTCACCACGATTCCCTGCTGCACAGAGTTGGCGTCCACGCGCACGGTGGTTTCCGCATGGGCTTTATAGAGCGGTTTCGTCTTCGGATGGACGCCGGTGGCTTCAATGATGAGCTTGCCGCCACTCTCACCACCTACGGTAGCAGTGACACTCGCCTCGTCTGCCTGCGCAGCGGTGGAAGAACCGTCATCGTTCTGGGCATAGGTCAAACTCCCTGACATTGCCACCACCCACAGCGATAGCAACATCGCGATCATCTTCGTCGTTGTTCGTTTTGTAGTCATAACATTCGTATTAAGTTCTTCGAATCTGGAGTGCGCTGGCTCGACAGCGCTTTTTTCGTGACTGCACGCGCTCCGTCGGAAAAAGCTCCGTCAAGCCGGAGCACTCCAAAGCCTGGGCATCCCACACGGAGCGCCACTCCGTGCTACGTTCTGTCCCTCTCCCCATCTGTGCTCATCTGTAGCCATCCTCTTCCATCTGTGCAAAAATGAGTAACCAACATTGCAGCGGTAAAATATACCTGAGTGTGGGGCTGAAAGCCCCGGAGACAAATGCCCAGCGCCTTCAGGCCTGGGGAAAAATCGAAATGAACGATAGCGCCCTGAAGGTGGCGCGAGAATCCGGCAACGTAGGCGTTCTGGTGACCTTTCAGGCCACGTTTTGTCATTTCGGTAATCCCGGGGCTGAAGCCCCGGGCTCTGTACTTGCGGGCATTCAGCCCGCCGTGTCGACTCGTCACGGGCGGAAAGAAAACACAGATCAGCACAGATGAACACAGATGAACACAGATGAACACAGATGAACACAGATCTCGATAAATCTCATCCTTTGCCTGCGTCATCACTTTGCCATCTGCGCGTCACGGATCATTCCGATCAGCTGGTTCACTCTCACATTGTCACCATAGGCACTGCGCAGCCCTGGAGCGAGACTGCTCAAGACGTCGAGATCCACATTCGACGCATCGGGGCCACCGCGCAGGTATTCGCCGACCATTGCCGCTACTCCGGCGAGTTGCACCGATGGCGCGGCACCGTCGATCGTTGGCGCATTTTCCTCGTACGGGATGATCCAACTGTGCTCAATCATGCGGCCTGAAGCGACATCCTGGAAGCGCACGCGCACCTCGCCGACATCGCCGGAGCCATCGGCCATCGGCTCAATCTGGTAGACGGCGACGCCCGTTTCCTCGGCTGCCATTTCTGCGGCGTCCACCGCGTCGTTACGGAAGTCTTCCTTCTTCAGTCGATGCTTCTCATAGCCGATGAGGCGGTACGCGCCGACCCGCTCGGGATTGAAGACGACCTGGACTTTCACGTTCTTCGCCGCTGGCCGCAGTGCGCCCGCCAGCTGCGAAGCGAACCCGGAGTCCGCCTGCTCCGGGGCATCGAGAAAGTAGTACCGTCCGTCACCCTTACGGGTCAGCGCTTCCAGCACCTCATCATTCAACCCCTTCGCGCCGACACCACAGGCATCGAACGCGATCCCCACCTGTCGCAACTCCACCACCCGCGTCGCAAGTTGTTCCGGATCCGCATTGCCCAGATTCGCGGCTCCATCGGTCATCAGTACGATGCGGTTAACCGCACCATCTGCATACTGACGTTGTGCCACTTCTGCCGCCAGGCGCATTGCTTCTTCCAGATTCGTGCCTCCTTCAGAAGGCGCATCATCTACTGCTGCGAGCAGCTTTGCTCCATCGCTGCCACTCACACGATCGGCCAGCAGCCGTGGCGTGCGCGCAAATCCTATCAGCGACACCTGATCATTCTGCTGCAGCTGCGCTGCCAGCACTTCCATCGCCCGACGCACCGATGCCTCACGGTCTTCGCGCTGCATCGATCCCGAATTATCCAGCAGGATCGTCAATCGCAATGGCTGGCCACCCTCGCGCCCGACCGCTGCCGTGCGCATCGCAATGCGCAACAGATTGCGCTGCTGCATGAAAGGATGCGCACACTGCTCGGTGCGACAGGTCACCTTCTCACCCACTGCGGGCGCAGGATCGCCGTAGTCCAGAGCATTCACAAATTCCTCCACCCGCATCTTCTCCGGCTCGGGCCACTCCCCTTTCGTCAACGCCGACTGCGCAAGCTTGAAGGCGACGTCGCTTACGTTCAAGGAGAAGGTGGAGAAAGCATTGGAGGATGCGAGTTCTTCGGTGGTCGTTACCGGGGCGAATTCCTTTCCTGATTCTTGCCACAGTTCTGAACGCTCTCTTTGAATATTGCCTAGCAGCTCTTTCTCTAGCTTTTCTTGAAGCTGGATAGATTCCACAGGTGTAACGTATTCTTTCATCAATGGATTGATTGCAGAATTGTATCTATTGAGGAGCTCCGAATAGCGGTCTGCACCCGATTCCGAAGTTGCATCCAGAGCTTCCAGCTTCTGTTGGGCGCTTTGTAGTTTCGCTCTTAATTCATCTTTTCCGTCGACACCCAGAGCCAGGCTCTCCTGGATCAGTTTCTCACCCTCCAGTGATTCTAAAGTTTCAAGGTGCGTCTCCAGAGTTGACACCTCCTGCTCCGCCTGCAATCGGCTCATCAGACTTTGATCGGGCAATCGAGAGGATCCGGTTTCTGTTGTGTCACCCCCCAAAAGACCTCCATTATCAACGATTCCAAAATGCTCCTGTTTTTCGATCACCTTTTGCGCAGCATCTTCAACACGTTGCTCCAATCGTCGCTCATCGGCAGCCAAAGCATCAAGCTGTTCTAGAGTGGCATCATTGAGTTTATCATCGTCAGAGGAATGCGGTTCAATGCTCATAGCGCTCTTGGGAAGCGTGAGATCAATCCGCTTTCTCAGACTTGCGGTCCTGAATTCGTTCAATTGCCGTTGGGCATCAGCTAGCTCAGCGCTCAAAGCATCTCCTGGCGAAGCCGTTTCCTGAGCATCTGCCGACTGAAGCATTCTTCTCTGCGACTGCAGGCTGTCCTTAGCGACCTCCCCCCTCGCCTCCTCAAGCACACGCTCTTGCTCGCCGAATCGTGGTTCGATCTCTGGCTGAAGGATTGCTGCGCCGTCTGGAGCATTGCCGAGGCCAGTATCGAAATCAGTCGTGACGCTACCCCCTCGACTAAAAGCGGATAGTTTGGCTTTCTGCTGCTCAAGACTCCCAGAATCATCGGCAACGAGAGACTCTGGGATACGTCCTCCCGCAAAATCCACCGGCTCTCCAGCGCCTTCCTCTCCAAGAACGGCACCGTCGGGAGCTGTGCCCAGGCCAGCTGAATCAAAGTTCGTCGTGGCGTTGTCGATCAATCCGTTAAAGTTATCGATCGAGCTAAAGCCAGCGCCAGAACTCATTGTCCCGGGATTCTTTTCACGCAGGGTAATCCCATCATCACCCGCCTGGCCTGGCTCGGCGGGCGGCATCACTTCGGTCCCGTCGTTCCCAAATCGTTCACGAACACGGTCGGTAATCGTGCCCAACAAGTCCACATCTGGCGCGGCCCCACTGTCGGCAAGTGCCAAATCCTCAATAACTTCCCTGCCTTCGAAAGCGACAACCGGGGCGTTCTCGTCCATTGCCTGTTTTTTGACCTCCAGTTTCCTCTCCAATTGAGCATCTACCTGCGTCGCTTCGGCGACTTCCGCTCCCGCGACTATACCCGACAAAGGAGCCGTAACAGGCGCAGGTGGCGCACTTTGCGCCCTGTCTGAGACCAGCGCCTCCCCTCCATCAAGAGGCGCCGCAGCGGGGGGGCTTTCAGCGTGAGTTTCAGCGCCACCACCACCCATCCCGCCAATCGGTCCGTTGGGCTCGATTCCTGGAACTGCTGCCCTGAACATCCGAAGACCATCGTCCGTGGCTGCGGACGCATTTACCGATCCATCCGATGAGTCCGGGATCTTGGTGTCGAGCGACTGCGTTCCGCCCGCTACTAAGCTGGATTGCTCTTCGACAATGTCGCCGGGCTTCGCCTCGCCGCCCGGGCCGGATACAGATGCGGGACCACCACCACCAGCCATCTCACCATCCAGCCCGCCATTACGGTCATTACTGATTGCAGCAACTGTTGGCTCCGATTCATTCGGGAAAATCACGCTGGAAAGCGATGTGCTCGCGGGATGGCCGGGACCACGTTGATACTCGCCGGACTGGGGCTGCGCGGCAGCCTTCGCCAACGCTTCGGCACTCTCGACTCGGGGTGTATGCCACAGAACGTCTGCCCTTTCTGCCTCCGCTCTCACCTCGGGCTCTTTCGCCTCCCCGCCACGGTCTGCGAACCCATCGAACTCGACCACCTCAGGCGCAACTGCGAGCTCAATTGAATAGCCGTCACTTTTTTTTCCCGTTGCCAGGTCGGGCCCGCTGCCCAATTCGATACTCTTTTCCCTCATCACATAATCATCAGGTAGAACTTCGTCGTCGTATCTCGGCACCACTGGCTTCCCTGCGACCTCGATGGCATCGCCAGTCTCGTTCAACCGATCCTCCGCTGGTTCTACAAAGTCGGGAGTGAGTTCCACGCTCGCCTCCTGTTCCGAAAGGGTCAGCGTGTCTTGCTCAACGAGTTCCCGCTCTGATCTCGCGAAAAAAAACTCGTTCGAATTTGCCGTGCCACTGCTTTGCTGTCCTGCCAAACGGTCGAAGGGGTTGCCATTCTCGTCGTTCTGGGCGACTTGCAATTCGGGAATGCCTGGAGCATTGGGTTCGTTCCCCGACGTTGATCCCCTCTGCGCTCCCCCGAGACTTTGCGCAACCTCGACCTCTCCGAGTTTCTGTCGTTGCTCCACCTCGGCGGGCTTGCTTTCGCTTTCAGCTGCGGGCGCATCCTTCGCATCATCAGTGTCCCTTAGTCCATCAGAGACACTCCCATACTCAGTAGCGGCAGTGGCCAGCAATAATTTATCCGCACTTTCACCCGCAGTCTGCGCCATTGGCGCAGGCATCCCAGGCAGTTCGAACGACACGTCAGCGGCTGCAACTTGTTTGTGGTCCTGCTCGATCACCGGCCCAGTCGTGTCAGTCGGCTGATCAGCCATTGGCTCTTGCAACGCCAGCTGGGATTGTGCTGGAAGGAGTGCAAACTCTCGGCGAACGCTCTCATCTGAAGTCGTGACCGAACCATCAATATTAAAACGCCTTGGCTCCGTTTCCAGACCTCTTTCCAGACCTCTGCCAGCCCGGAGCGTTGGGCGCTCGTTTTTGGCGATGAGGCTCTCCGTGTCTCCAAGGCTTGTTGCCTCCGCGAGCTGCTCGAGAGTCTCACGATATCCAGAAGTGCCCGTGGCAACCAACGGCGTCGCTTCCGCTTCCTGCTCATCGGTAGCAGCGAAGGGC
>JAQCER010000191.1 GCA_027618625.1 Verrucomicrobiota bacterium | reverse complement strand
TTCGCGAGCGCCGCCTTGCGGGCTTCGACCGTCTCGGCAAGGATCATCTCGCGAACCGCGTCGATGCGGTCGCCCTCGAAGAACATGTGCTCTGTGCGGGTAAGGCCAATGCCCTTTGCTCCGAATGCGATCGCCTGCAGGGTCTGCTCAGGGTTGTCGGCATTGGTGCGGACGTCCATGCGTGTCACCTTTGAACACCAGTCCATGAGCTGGTTGAAGTGTTGGAACTTCTCGGTCTTCTGCGCGCGCTTGTCGTTCTTGATGAGACCGGTGATGATCTCAGACGGTGCCGTCTTGAGTTCGCCGCCGTAGACGCAACCGGAAGTTCCGTCGATGCTCATCCAGTCGCCTTCTTTGAACTTCTGACCGCTGACGGTCACTGTCTTCTTTGCGTAGTCGATCTGCACGGCACTTGCACCGCAGATACACTCTTTGCCCATCTGCCGGGCAACCAGTGCAGCGTGTGACGACACACCACCTTTTGCAGTCAGAATGCCGTCAGCGGCGATCATGCCGCGAAGGTCTTCCGGGCTGGTCTCGGTGCGAACCAGGAGAACGCGCTCGCCCTTCTCGGCAGCTGCTGCTGCGCGGTCGGCATTGAGGTAGATTTTTCCGGAAGCAGCGCCTGGGCCAGCAGGGAGTCCTTTGGCAAGCTCCTTGGCTTTTTTGGCGTCGGCAACGTCGAAGATCGGCGCGAGCAATTGGTCGAGCTGGTCGGCAGGGTTACGCAGAATTGCGGTCTTCCAGTCGATGAGCTTCTCCTTGACCATGTCCATGCTGAACTTGAGTGCAGCAGCGGCGGTGCGCTTGCCGTTACGCGTCTGGAGCATGAACAATTTGCCCTCTTGAATCGTGAACTCCACGTCCTGCACGTCCTTGAAGTGCTTCTCAAGGGTCTGGCGAACCTTCATCAGCTCCTTGAACGGCTTTGGCATCGCTTTCTCCAGCTTGGAGACAGGCTCAGGTGTGCGAACACCTGCGACCACGTCTTCGCCTTGCGCATTGATCAGGAACTCACCATAGAGCTCGTTGACACCGTTCGCCGGGTTACGAGTGAATGCCACGCCAGAGCCAGAGTTTTCACCGGTGTTGCCGTAAACCATTGCCTGCACGTTGACAGCAGTACCCCACTCAGCGGGGATGTTGTATTTGCGGCGGTAAACGATCGCGCGGTCGTTCATCCATGAACCAAACACAGCGCCAGCAGCACCTTCGAGTTGCTCCCATGGATCGCTCGGGAAGCCTTTGCCAGTGCGCTCTTTCACCAGTGCCTTGAAGCGCTTCACCAGTGCCATCTGATCTTCGGCAGTCAGATCGGAGTCAACCATGTCCCTGCCGTATTTCTTGTGCTTGAACTCTTCGATGATGGTCTCGAACGGCTCGTGGTCTTCACCTTCGCGCTTCTGCACACCAAGCACAACGTCACCATACATCTGCACGAAGCGACGGTAGCAGTCCCATGCAAAACGCTCGTTTTTTGTTGCAGCAGCCAGCGACTGTACGGTGTCGTCGTTGAGACCGAGGTTGAGGATCGTGTCCATCATTCCAGGCATCGAGTCGCGAGCGCCGGAACGCACAGCTACCAGCAATGGCATGCCTTTGGCGTCGCCAAACTTGCAGTTCATGATTCTCTCCATGTGGCCGATACCGCTCTCCATCTCCTTGCGGAGGCTGGCCGGATAGGTGCGCTTGTTGGCATAGAAGTACGTGCAGACCTCAGTGGTCGCGGTGAATCCTGGAGGCACCGGGAGGCCGATACGGGTCATTTCCGCAAGGTTGGCGCCTTTTCCTCCGAGCAGGGGCTTCATGGTGCCGTCGCCGTCAGCGGTTCCGCCGCCGAAGTTGTAGACGTACTTCACGGTCTTCGAGGCACTCTTGTTAGCGACCGGATTTTTGGAGGCGACTTTCTCAGCTGCCTTCTTCTTGGTTTTTGTTGCCATGGAATCGATGGTGTATCTATCTGGTTTGTTGGTGAATAAAGTCAGGCTTCGCGACTGGCTGAGGTGCCAGAAATCGGCAGGTCAGAGGTTGGCCTCGGACGTTGGCCTTGGACGCAAACTCCCGCGCCAGCGCGGCGGAACCTTACCAGACGGTATAGGGCTGTCAATTGACTATTTCGGCCCAAAAAGCCCATGAATCACAGGGTTTCACTTCGGCATCTGAGATCTTGTTGAAGGTAGTTGCGGGCACTCTCACCGCGCCAATTCAAGCGGAGGCACCGCCTATCCCGCACTTATCGGGAACCCTGAAGACTGGCCGGTTCAGATGCGACTGGATGCTTCTTCAATTCGTACGGCCAGAGCGTGGTCATGAGATCGCGCCCCCAGATCGGTGCCAGCGGAGTGAACAGCTCCTGATCTTCCACGACCTTGAGGAAGTCTGGATTGGCTTCACGAGACAACCCCAGATGACCGACGACGACGAACAGGCGCTTCCCGGACGCGCGGACAGATCGCACGATTTCCATGAGCTGATCCCCCGTCGTCACCTGAAAACGCAATCGGGGATCATAAACTTCCCAGGAGCGCCACAGACTGACTACAACGGTGTCGGAACTCGTGACATAGCGGTCCTCGTGCTCCCAACGGGTCACCTGCGCGGCCTCACGGAAGTTTTCCTTTGGCTGAGTAATGACAGTAGCAATGCTGCGCCCGAAGACACCGAGGTAGACTACAGCCACGACCACACAGGGGATGCATACTTTGAGCAAATGGCGCACCCTAAGGACGTCTGGATCCGGCCTGAGGAACCAGGCAAAGCCCAGATCTTCGAACATGAGGGCAAGACAGAGCCCCGCTGGAGGCAGTGAGGGCAACAGGTAAGGGGCCAGCATGGCGTGACCGGCAGCGGTATTGTGGATCACACCGACGATCGCAGCAAGCACCGGACTCACGAGCAGCAGAGCGGTCCAGCGATGACGCAGCAACAAATGCCCCAGCGCTGCCAACAGAAGCACGGTCATCAGGCACAGCACCAGCCATCCCCCGCCGATCGCAGTAACAGCAAATTCGCGCGGATTGTCAGGCATTTCCAATCGATAGTTCTGTCCGGTAAAGACCTGCGCCCAGATCATCTGGTAGTCCTTCAACGTCATGTGCCAGGCGAACATTTTCGAGTGCTCAAGGTAGTAGAGCGTCTGCACGATATCCGGCAGAGCCATCGTCGCATAAACGCCTGCCGCGATCGCATTCACCACCAGCCAGCGCCCCAGCACCACTCGACTGGTCGCGTCGCGCATCGCTCCCCCACGCAACCACAACACACTGACGATCGCCGCATTGAGCAAGGCGACTACGTAGACAGAAGCGGTGAACGACAGCAACGTAAGAATTTCAAAAACGGCAAAGCCGATCCAGTGTCGCCAGCGTGAGCGCCCCTCCAGTGCCGCGAATCCCATCCAGAATGTCAGCAACAGCAGCAACATCATGAGCGAATAGCCACGCGCTTCCGAGCTGTAGATGATGTGCTGGGGATGGATCGCGAGAAAACACGCGGCTATCAGACCTGCGACTGGATGTCCAAAGCGCCGCAGAAGTAGCCCGGCGACCACAATCCCACCAAGTCCCGCAACCAGGGCAGGGAACCGCACGGCCCATTCGGAAATGCGATCGGGGCCATTCCCATGAATGGAATTGTAAACAGCGAGACTCGTCCGGGACAGCACACTGTAGAGAATGTGATTGTTGGCTCGCATGCAGAACCACAGCGTGTCCGTCCACGGGGTCTGGCGAAAGGTGACAGTGCCATCAGCTTCTTCGATGTGCTTCCCCCACACATAGCTGCATAATGCCCAGTCTTCGTCCGTCCAGAACGACAAGTCCATGCGCGCGACACGGGGCACTGCCGCCAACAAAGTGATCCCAGTGAGCAAAAGCCCAAATCGCTGAACCGTGACCGCCGCACCTGTCCGATTCGGAAACAACGGATCGCATCCACGCACCGGAGGAGCTGGGCGCATCCACCAGCGCGACGTAGCCCCCACGCCCAGGAAGATGACGGCCGTGGCTGCCGCACCGTACCAGATCCAGATTTCACGGAAGGATCGTTTCGGCGGCGGCTTGCCACGGTCCGCGCGTTCGGCGTTCTCTTGCTGTACCACCCATGGCTTTTTGGCATCCTTCAATGCGACGCATGTCCCGCCCGCGAGAGCGAGAAAAATCAGCGTGGCAATGGCCCAGGGAGAGGGTTTCCGCTTGTTTTTCTGTAAGTATCTGACAGTGAGTATGGAAAGATATATTACTGGACAATAGCCACTGCAATGGTAACCATTCAGGTGTTACGGGACTGAGAGCGCAAAAATACCTGAAAAAAGTTCTGGACCTATGGAAATTATAGTGCTTTAGGTGTGCGTGCCGATTGAAGGATTAGATCGCAAGCAACTTGAAGAACTCGCTGAAGCCGATGTTTCAGTGTCAGTTTCCGCGAGTTCATTGTTGGCGCTGGTGGTGAAGCTAGAGCGGCTGGAAGAAGAGATCGTCGGACTCAAACGCACTAGCCGCACCAGCAGTAAGCCGCCGTCCTCAGATCGAAACAATCCCAACAAACCGGACAAGAAGAAGCGCACGCGCAAAGGAGGAAAGCGTAAACGCAAGCCCGGAGCGCAGAAAGGACATCAAGGGAAAACACTCAAGCAGGTAGCCAATCCTGACAAAGTGGTCGTTCATCCCATTGATGGAAAATGCGCACACTGCGACACTGATCTTCACGGAGTGCAAGGTGATGGTTACGAGAAGCGACAAGTTTTCGACTTGCCCGAGAAGATCACTATGGAAGTCACCGAGCACCGTGCCGAGAAAGGCACCTGCCCCTGCTGCGCCAAGCCGGTGAAAGCAACCTTTCCCGAAAACGTGAATGCGCCTGTGCAGTATGGCGAGCGCACCCAGTCCATGGTGCTCTACCTGCAAACTTACCAGTTGCTGCCGTGCGAGCGACTGAGCGAACTTTTCACCGACGTGTTTGACTGCAACTTGAGCACCGGAACCATTTGCCGGATGCTTGAACGAAGCGCCGAGAAGACCGCTCCCATCATAATCGCCATCAAAGAAAAGATCCGCGAAGGCCCCTATATACACTCCGATGAAACCGGCATGAGCCTGTCAGGAAAGATTCACTGGCTGCACACCGCTTCGAACTCCGAGCTGACCTATCTGTATGTAGACAGGCATCGTGGCGAGCCCGCGATGCGAGCCATGGGCGTTCTCGAAGGTTACACCGGTTTCGTCATCCACGACTACCTTTCCAGCTACTACCGGATCACAGGAATCCTGCACGGCCTATGCAACGTGCATCATATCCGCGACCTGATCTGTGTCCATGAAGAGCACGGCCAACAGTGGGCCTCGGACATGATCAAGCTACTGCTTGAAGCAAAGACACTCAAGGATCGTGAAAGAGACGGCGGTCGCTGTGTTGGACAACGCACGCTCAATCGACTGCAGAATCGCTACTTTGAAATTCTCGATGACGGCTACATTCTCAACCCTGAGCCCGAGCGCCGCCCTGGACAACGCGGCAAACTCAAGCGCGGCAAGCCACTGAACATGCTCAATCGCTTTCATGATCGACATCTGGAAGTGATGGCTTTTCTCATCCATGGAGTGCCTTTCGACAACAACCAGGCCGAACGAGATCTACGCATGATGAAGATCAAGCAAAAGATCAGCGGCTGTTTCCGAAACCTTGATCAAGCGCAAGCGTTCGCAGCCCTGCGCTCCATTATCTCATCAGCAAAAAAGCAGACCATCAATGTTCTGCAAATCCTCCAAGCAACACTCTCGAATCCCGGAAAAGCACAAGAGATGCTTCTTGGGACGTGAATGGTTACCTCATTTGCTTCATGTAATCTTCGATATCTTCGGGAGTAGCGAGTTGCGGGTCCCAATCTCGCCAGCAAAGCACTGGCCCATGCCGTGCGTGCCCTGCCCGAGCACTGGCAAGAGCACTTCGGCTACGAGCCGCTGCTCTGTGAGACCTTTACCGACATCGAAAGCCATGCCGGCACCTGCTACAAAGCCGCAGGCTGGACAGCGCTGGGGCTGACCGAGGGCAACAGCCGTCAGCGTGCCGAGTTCTATGTGTATGCGACGGACGACGAGGCGTTGGATGCTTTTCAGGAAGTGTCGCGCATGGAGGGAATCGTTCCCGCGCCCGAGACGGCGCACGCGCTGGCCTATGTGAAAAAGCTCGCCCCGGCGATGTCGAAAGATCAGATCATTGTCGTGAGCTGTTCCGGCCGCAGGGACAAGGACGTCGTGCAGGCGGCGCGGATTGTCTTTGGTGAGGAGTTTTTCGGCTAAGGCTAAGATTCCCGGAAACGGGTTTTCAACGCTTTTCTGAACGGCCAGGAAAATCCGTTCTCCTTTGTGGCTACAATAAGAAAGGCGCCCTCTCGGACGCCTTCCTGGAATTTCGGTTCCAATGAGTAAGTAAGTAATTGGATGCCTACTTTTTGCAGCTTGTGCAGCCGGTCTTGCCGCATTTTGCGCAGGCGGCGTCCTTGCAGCATTCTCCACCTTTCGCGCAACACTCGCCTCCAGCGTGTGGATGCGGAGTGGTGCAGGAACTGAAGGCGAACATCATAGCGAGTGCTGAAGCGGCGATAATTATATTTTTCATAGTATGTTGGATTCTAAGTTAAGCGTTAGACGGGAAAGTCCCGCACTTATTCCGAATTGACAGAAAAATCGGTCAGACGGGTAAGATCGGGCCGAAGGCTCGCAAGCTCGAAGCGCAGGGCTGCAGCCCTGCGTTGCCGGCGGACGTATTTGC
>JAQCER010000190.1 GCA_027618625.1 Verrucomicrobiota bacterium | reverse complement strand
TCCAATCCACCGTCCTCCTTGGGAAGGGCGTCAACGATCCAAAGGGTTTGCGTCTTGCTGGCAGGCGCAAAGACGCGAAAGGGTTCGGCGGCGAGGCCCATGGCGGACATGCCGATGCCAAGCAGGGCGGTGATAAGAGTGAGTTTCATGGGGTTGCGCATGTGATTCAATACTTCGGGAAGATCGCCGGACTCGGGAAACGCTCTTCTTTGTTGCCCGCTGTGTATTCCTCCCGTGGCACTGCGTCATCGGGCCAGTTCATGGGACGGATACGGACAATCTTCCCGGGACGAAAGCCCTCCACGACCAAGTCCACCTTCATACGAATTTGGATCCCGCTGCTGCCCGGAGCGACCTCTTTGTCCTGCTTCGTAACGTCTAGCACGGAACCCTTGATGGCCATGTGGGAATGGCTCACCCAGCCTTCCGAATGTTTTAAGTTCGCGTCGGTCACAGCCATTTGTCCACCGACGCCCTTCTTGAAATCAGCGTAAAGCGCGGGGTCCATGCCGCCGAACAAGGTCGCGGTCACCGTTGCCTCGCCGAACTTTCCGTATTCGACAGCATCGACAAAGGCTGGCATCCAGCGGCTCCGGATCAACTCCCGATGAACCTTGATCTGGTGCTGAGTGGCGCGCTGCATGGCCGTCTCATCCAACCAGATATCCGAGACATGAAGCCGGTTGCCGACGCGTCGCTCCCAAGTCCCTGCCGGTTTCCAGGTGATTCCCAGATAGACGACCAGACCACCCAGTGACTTCTTTCCTTCGGCAGGCCACAGGCCTTCGGCGACCAAGTCCTCGAACCCGAGCTTCTCGCGACCGCGCCAAATGCACGTGGTAGCATCGATGCTCATCCGCTGTTCGCCTTCCTTGCCATCTCCGCCTTCTTTCGGCTCGCGACTGGCGAGGATCATCCCTTGTTTGTTTTCCAGCTCCACCTCCTTCAACTTCCAGACTTTGCCCTCGCGGAGACAGAAACTGGGCTCGTCCTCAAGCAAGAGGGCATGATTCTCGGAAGGATTCGTGACTTTCCCACCCGAGACTACAGGCACGGACGACAAATCTGGGTCGGGCGGCAGATAGAAGCGACCGTACAGCATGGTGCCCAGTGGGATATCCCTGAGATCCGCTGGCGCACCGTGATAGCGTGCCATGCCATAGGGGAGCATGGCAAACGGGTGCGGGGGCGTTGAGTGAAACAACTCTCCGCCTGAAACGCGGATGCTGCCGCGTCGGTTCGCATGATCCACGAACGTGAGTTGGCCCATGTAGGCTTTCGCCTTTTCCAACGGAGGAAACTTCCCCGCTTGGGGACGAAAAACTTCGGCTGCGCCGGTTCCTGGTTCCTGGTTCTTGGTGCTTGGTTCCTCGCAGGCGGCGTGCCCATGAACGAAAATGGAGCAGATAAAGACCAGGAACCACGGCCGAGGTGATAACCGTGACCGAACCACCCGTGCTGAAGAACGGAGGACCAAGAACCAAGAACCACGAACAAAGAACTTTTTCATAGTGCGATGACCTTGTTGCTGTCGCCAAACTGGTCGGTTTCCACGCCCATGCGCTGGGCCATGAGGAGGAGCAGGTTGCTCATGTGGGCGTCCGTGTTCACGGGGCGGCTGCAGAGCTGGTAATGCGCGGTGGTGAGCGCGCCGTCGGGGCCGAGGGCGTAGCCTTCGAAATCTTTGGCTTCCTTGTTGAAGTCGATGTGGCTGCCGTGCTTCAGGCCGAGGTCCGAGCCACCGGCAAGCACCAGCGGGAGGTTCGCGTTGCCGTGGCTGTGGCCGTAGGACATGCCGCTGCCGAAAAGAGCCATTGTGGAGCCGAGAAGCGGTTTGCCGCCGAGGTCCTTGGTCTCCGCGAGACGGGTGAGGAAGTAGCTGAACTGCTCGATGGCGAACGTGTCGTAGTTGGTGAGCTTTTCGATGTAACCCGCATCGCCGCCGTGGTGGCTGAGCTGATGGCGCGACTCGGTGATGCCGATTTCGGGAATGGCGAAGGCATTGCTTTCACCGCTAAGGCTGAAGGTGGCCACGCGCGTCACATCCGTCTGGAAGGCGAGCACCATGAGGTCATAGACGGTGCGGAAAAAATCGCCCGCCAAGGTCGCGGCGATGTCGCGGTTGGTCCGTTTCCGGTCGGTGTCGGAAATGGTCGGCAGCGGCGTGTCGAGCCACGCATCGGCCCGGCGCGTGCGAATCTCAGCCTCGCGCACGGAGGTGAGGTACTGCTCCATGCGCCCTTTGTCTTCCTTGCCCATCTTTTGCTCGAGCTGGCGCACTTCCGCGAGGTTGGCGTCGAGCACGCTGCCTTTGCGGCGCAAGGCTCGGCGCTGGACCGTCTTCCCGCCTCCAGGTTCTTCGAAGAGCGAAGCGAAAATTTCGCGGCAATGACGCATCGCGGGCAACTGCACGCCGTCTGCAGTCCAGGAAAGGGACTGGTCCGTGAGGGCGATCTCCAATGAAGCGACGCGGGTCTGCTGCGCGGTGATCTCCGCCTTCTTCTGATCCCCGGAAATGGTGTTGCGATCCGACGGGCCGAGCTTGCCGCCGGTGAGGAAGACATTGATGCAGTTGTGGTGATGACCGAGGCTGCCCGGGTGGTGCAGGCCGCTGATGGGCGTGATGACCTGGCGGTGTTTCTCCAGCGGCTTCAGTGAACGAGAAAACTCGTAATCCGCGCCCGGTTTTGTGATCTGGTAGTTCAGCGAATGCACACCGTTCGGAAGGTAGATGAAGGCACTGCGCTTTGGTGTGGCGGTAGCATTTTCTGCGGCACGCAGCGGCACCATGCACTCGAGCAAGGGAAGCGAGATGAAGCTGCCAAGAGCGCGGAGAGCGTGCCGGCGGTTGATAAGCCAGGATTGAGATAGGTAGTTCATGGTTCTTTGGTTCGTGATTTTTCCAGCAGATTCAGGGAGGCCAGCAGATCGGTTTTTAGGGTCGGATTTCATTCAGAAGAAATAATCTGCTGGCCTCCCTGAATCTGCTGGAGATCTGCTGAAGAAGTCCTCTTTTTCGGGTGTTGGACGAAGGCGATGTCGGCGTTGGTTTTGCCGAAATGGAAGACGATGCCCCATTCGAGGTTGAGCCATCGGAGGTGGGTTTGGAGAGTGGCACGATCGGTCGCGTTGATGCCGTCGGTGAGGGCCGTAACAAAGACAGCGCAGATGTCGTCGATCACGAGGCTGGGCATCGTGATGTACGGATGATTGAGCACCGTGGCGGTTGGATTGAGGTGGACTTTGATTCCCGCCGATTGAACCGCCCCACTGACAAGCCCCTTCCAAGTCGTTTGCCGATAGCCGAGGCCGACTTCGTTGAGGCATTCGCTCACAGCTCCAATGATGCTGGTAGCCAGCGAAGGCTTGGTGACAAAAGCGGGCAGTTTGATTTCCGGGAGGCTCGCCGAGTGGGAGCGGTAGAGAAAGCGATCCCATATCAGGCTTTGCTTGCCAAAATCCACCAGCAGGCTCGTGCGCAGCCGCCAGAACTTGCAGTAGCAAACCACCTGAACCCAATGCTCTGGGGCGAATGATCCGCGCAGACACTTCAGCTCGGGAATGAAGTGATTTTCGATGACAAAGTCCGGCTCAAAGGTGTCCGCCACAATCCCGCGATACACCAAGTCACGCCTCGGCTTGGAAAGGTGAGAGATGCCTGCCTTCGTGAGAGATGCGACAAGCTCCTGATGATAGATCTCCTCGTCGAGCCCTGGCCCAACCGATGAATGAACCTTCATCGCATGCCCGATGAAAGCACGCGTGATGGGGTCATCAGCAGATTGGGATTTGGGTTTCATGTTTGGCAAAGGTTTCGCATCGGAATGATTTCCAGCAGATTCAGGGACGCCAACAGATTGGGTTTTAAAGTTGTGGTTCATTCTGAAAATAATCTGCTGGCCTCCTTGAATCTGCTGGAGAAATCGTTGGTCATCGTTTCTTCACGAGTTCCGACATCGCAACGGCGCGGACGATGTCCTTGATTCGGTATTCGCTCTTTTTTGCCTCAGCCTGGATGGCCTTGAGGTCGTCCTGGTCGTCGAAGGCAATTGCGCGGCGGAGACCGTAGGTGCAGAGGTGCTCGATGAAGGCGCGCGCGACTTTGTCGCGATCTTCGAGGACGAGGCGCTTGAACTCGTTGGCATCCTTGAACGCCCGTCCGTCGGGCAGCGCGCCGGCGGGATTGACCAAGGGGTCATCGCCGACTCCTGCCGGGACTTTCTCACGGGTGCGCCACTGGCCGATGGCGTCGTAGTTGTCCCAAGCCAGGCCGAGCGGGTCGATCTTCGCGTGGCAGGCGGCGCAATTCACGTCCCTGGCATGCGCGGCCAGTTTGTCGCGCAGGGTGGCCTTGGGGTCTTTGGGCGGATTGGGTTCGATGGCGGGCACGTTCGCGGGCGGCGGCGGCGGCGCTTTGCCGAAGATCACTTCGCTGAGCCAAACGCCACGATGCACGGGGCGATGGCGTGTGCCGTCTGAGGTCAGGCCGAGCACCGCGCCCATCGTGAGCAGGCCACCGCGACGATCCTCGGGCTTGAGCGACACACGTTCGAAGCCGCCCGACTTGGACTCCGGCAGGTCATAGAAATCGCAGAGGCGCGCATTGGCCACGGTCCAGTCGGAGTCGATGAAGCCGTCGATGGGCAGGTTCTTGCCAAACATCTCGCGGAAGAACTCCACCGGCTCGGCGCGCATGCTGTCCTCCAGCCACGCGTCGTAGGTGGGATAGATCTTCTTGTCCGGCGGGAACATGCCGACGCGATGTAATTGCAGCCACTGCCGCGCGAAGTCGTCGATGAAGCGGCTGGCTTTGCCGTCCGCGAGCATGCGATCGACTTCCTTCGTCAAACCATCGCCCTTGAGCGTGCCCCCTTTCGCCGCGGTGAAGAGCGCGTCGTCCGGCATCGAGCTCCAGAGAAAATACGAGAGCCGGGTGGCAAGTTCCGAGTCGGTGAGCCGCTCGCGGGCCACCGGATCGCCCTCGACGAGGTAGATGAAGTGCCGCGAGGTCAGCACGCCCTGCAAGGCCACGCGGTAGGCATCCGCCATCTTCTCGCCCGCCTCGCGTTCTTCGCGATACGATTTCAAATACTGCTCCAGCTCCTCCTTTTTCACCGGACGACGCCACGCGCGCTCGGCGAAGCGCTGCAAATGCTCCACCACCACCTCGGGCGTGGCGTCATCGGGCGGCACCACATCTTTGCGCCGCGATTTTTCCGCATCCGATACCAGCGGGCCTTCCCACTCGACCCAATCGAGGATCACCGTGGAGAAAAGACCGTTCCCCTTGTCGTCAAACATCTGCGGCGCGGTCGGAGTCAGCAGATGGGTCTCGCTGCTGTGTGTGAAGATGTAATCATGGCGGCCGAGCGCACCGCGGAAGGCCGCTCCTTGTCGCCTGTCCACCACATCTGTGGCCACCACGCAGAAATCCAGCGACGTGGGCATTTCGAGGAACACCTCGAACTCATACACCTGCGGCTTGTCTTCCGGTGCCGTGATGTCGAACTCGATCAGCCCGTCCACCGTCTCCTCGCCCGTCCGATTGCCGATGCTCAGATGCGCTGTCTGGCCACCGATCGGACGAATGCCACTGGCCTGGATGCGGAGCTTGTAGAGCCCGCTGTGCTCCGGCCCGGTCTTTCCGAACCAATGCGCCGCCATCGCCTGCTGGGTGTTGCCGGGATAAAGCAGATAACGCAGCGGCCGCTTGATGCCGAAACGGTCCAGCGCCGCCTGCTGGTCTTTGCCGCCACCGTAGCGCAGTTCCGCCGCGGTCTTGCGAACCTTCCGAGCCTCGCCCGATGCGGCCGCGGGGAAGGCGCGATCCAGCACCAGCTCCGCCGCGCGGTAAAAGCGGTCCACATGCGAAGGCGAAAGCGACAGCTCGGACCCGATGCGCTCAAAGCCGTGCCACAGCGTGTCCTCATTCAGCTCGCCCGGCTTCGTGGGATCATAGTGCACGCCGAGGAGATCATAGATCGTGTTTTGATACTCCTTCCGACTCAGCCGATAGTGCGCCACCGCCGGCCGCGCCGCCATCCGCACCGCCCGGCCCTCTTTGATCCGCGCATCGAGACTCGTGACGAACGCCGCGATTTCCGGCTGCGTCGGTCGCTTCTCCTTCTTCGGCGGCATCTCGCCCGAGTTGACCTGCTCCATCACCTCCGCCCAATGATGCGTATCTGCGCCCAACTTGAAATCGCGCGAGAGCTTGTCGATGCGCAAGTCACCCTTCGCCTTGTCGGGTCCGTGGCAACTGATGCAACGCTCGGTCAGAAAGGTTTCAAACGGTTCCGCTCCACGGACGGCACCCACCAAGCCAAAGCAGGCGGTGAGGAGCATGCCGTAACTGGGAATACTCATTTCTGTTTTGTTATTGGTTCTTCGTTCTTCGTTCTTCGTTCCCAGTTTGCTGCGTGAAAACCAAGAAAAAAAAACAGGAACTAAGGAGAGAACGTGATCTCGCCCCAGTTCGCCGGTTCCATTTTCAGCTCGAAGACCTCGTCGTTGACGATGCCCGTGGCCTGGTTGTTCCAGTGCGTGCGCAGGGCGGTGTCGGCGCCGGATTTGTCGCCGTGCGTGGCGCCGAAGTCGCCGCGCAGCGCCAGGCCGTCGGTGACCTTCAGCCCGAGGGAGGCGAGCGGGATCGCGGCTTCGACCACGTAGCGCTTGTCCTCCACCTTCACGGATACCTTGGCCTCGGCCAGCACCAAAACGCTGTCCATCACGTATTCCTTCACGACGCCGGAGCTGAAGGTCTTGGGCTTCTTCTC
>JAQCER010000189.1 GCA_027618625.1 Verrucomicrobiota bacterium | reverse complement strand
CGACCTTGATGTAAGCAAGGCCGCCCGCGCCTGCTTCTTTGGCAAGTTCTTCCAGACGCTTGATCTGTCCGGTAGTGATGCAAGCGAATCCTTTGGCGTTGATCGCACGCACGACGCCACCACTGGCGAGCACCGATTTGAACAACTTGAACTCAGACGAGGCAAAGGTCTCGCCGAGGTCGACGATCTCGGAACCAAAGCGCGTGTCCGGTTTGTCACTGCCGTAGCGATCCATGGCTTCGCGATAACTCATGCGCGGGAATGGCCCCGATACACCTGCGTTGCAGGCATCGTTGAATGTGCGAATCAGGAGACCTTCAATGAGCGCGATGATTTGCTCCTGATCGATGAACGATGCCTCGACGTCGATCTGCGTGAATTCAGGCTGGCGGTCGGCACGCAAGTCTTCATCACGGAAGCAACGTGCGATCTGAAAGTAGCGCTCGATGCCGGCGACCATGAGCAACTGCTTGTACTGCTGAGGTGCCTGGGGCAGGGCGTAGAATTTCCCCGGCTGCCGCGTCGGCACCAGGAAGTCGCGCGCGCCTTCCGGCGTGCTCTTGGAAAGGATCGGCGTCTCCACTTCCAGGAAACCGTTTTCGTCGAGGTAATCACGCGTGACTTTGGTGATGCGGTGGCGGATGCGCATGTTGCGGGACATGCGCGGACGGCGCAGGTCCAGGTAACGGTATTTCATCCGCAAGTCCTCGTTGCTCAGCTCCTTGTCGAGTTGGAATGGAAGAACTTCAGACTTGTTGAGGACGACCAATTTCGTAGCCACCAACTCGATTTCACCTGTTTCAATGTTGGAATTGACGGTCGAGGCACCCTCAAACTCCGGCCGATCAGCCACTTGCCCAGTCACCTGCACCACGTCTTCCGCGCGCAACTTATGGCTCATTTCCGACGCCTCGCCACTCTCCTCTGGGCGAAAAACTGCCTGCGTAACTCCCTCACGGTCACGAATATCAATAAAAATAACCCCGTGGTGGTCGCGCTTGGTATTCACCCACCCGGCAAGCGTCACGGTTTGGCCTACGTGTTCTTTCCTGAGTTCGTTGCAGTGATGCGTTCGGTACATAATGTTGAATTCACAGCCTTCATTGGCTCGATTCTCGCTTCTGTCCAGCAGGTTTTGGGGTGTTTGGGGATGGTCAGAACTCAGAAGAGGAAGCAAAGCCTAATGCAAATCTCACGATCTCATGGCCGCACCGAACCGGCATCTGTTCCGCCGCGTTGTCCCGATCCTAGTCCCGATCCTAGTCCCGATCCTAGTCCCGATCCTAGTCACGTTCCTAGTCCCGATCCTAGTCACGTTCCTTCTTCTTCTCGACAGGAACGTTGCGGTGAATCCAGACGCTCTGAGTCATTCCCATGAGGAACAGGGAAATGATGACGAAGGAACCCCCGTAGCTGATAAACGGCAGCGGCAGGCCGGTGATCGGCAACAGATGCACCTGCATGCCGACATGTTGAAAAGTGTGCGCAAAAAACAGGCTGGTGGTGCCGATAGCAATCAGCCTGCCCAGTGGATCGCGACTGCGGAACGCAACCCAGACGCCCTGCAGCATCAGCCCGGCGAGCGTTCCCAGCAGGATCATGCATCCGCGGAAACCGTGCTCTTCCGCGATGACAGCGAAGATGTAGTCGTTGTGTGCGGTATTCTTTGGCAGGAAACCCATACGATGAATCGATTTCTGTCCTTCCACCCTTCTGGCAAGGAATCCTTTGCCCTCCCAACCAGCTGATCCGATGGCATTGGTGATATGGTAAGTGGCGTAGCCCTCCCCCTGCTTGTCGATTTCTCTCCCCTGAAGCACGTTGAGAGCGGTCGTGATTCGGGACTGCTGGTAGTCCTCAAGTTTGAAAAAGTAGACCAGCGGCACCACCATAAGTCCAATTAGAACAATCGTAATGATGTAACGCATCGGGATGCTGCCGACGAACAGCATCGCGCCCATGACCGGAAGCCAGACAGACGCGGAGCCGAAGTCGCCTTCCTTCAGCACCAGCAAGCATGGCACTCCGCCAACGATTCCGGCGATCAGGAGCCGCAAAAAGTGATTTCGGAGAATCGGATGAAACTTGTTCAGCTCCGCGAGGACAAAAGCGAGCATAAGGATCCCCGCCCCCATCGCCGCCTGAGACGGCTGAAATCTGAAGCCGCCGAGATTCAGCCAGCTCTTTGAGCTGTTCACTTCTGTTCCCGCCAGCTGGACGATCACCAACAGCAACAGAGCCATGCCGTACAGAGGGATCGCACCCCACCGCACCCACTTGTAGTCGATCATCGCCGCGATAGAAAATACAACCATTCCGATGCCGAACATGAGCACATGCTTTCGCCACAGACCGTTGAATGCAGCTTCCTCGCGGAACTCTACAGCACTGTAAATCGCCACGACGCCCGCAACCAGCAGGGCGGCCATGGTCGCGAAGAGCAACCAGTTGATACCAATGAATTTGCGGAAAAGAGGAGTCACTAGCGGAATAGGCCAGACCTGGGGGCTGATTCTTCAGGAAAACTGGAATTTCCAACATAATAAACCATTTCAACGATGCCGCGAACGGTTTTTGAGTGAGGCGACGCTCCAATAATGCATGGACATCACCCAGCTCCCGTTCAACGCTCTGATCGGCATCACTCGTAGTCCAGAGCCCGGATACATCTTCCAACTCCCTGCCGATCCTTCGGTACACAAACCATCTTGGCACCGTGCACGCCAGCGCCCTCATGGCCCTGGCAGAAGCCACCAGCGGCCAATTCCTGCTCACCGAGTATACTGAACTCGAGGATGGCACGACCGTGCCAGTCGTCCGGAAGTTCGAGGCAAAGTTCCGCAAGCCCGCAATTGGGGCCGTCTCCTCAACCGCCTCCGCCCTTCCAGACACCCGCGTAGCATTCAAAGAAACATTCCGCCGCCGCGGCAAAGCGACTCTCTACGTAGCAGTCGACGTTTCCGACGAACACGGAACTCATGCCCTGAGCGCCATGGTCGGCTGGTTCGTCAAAAGAGTCGACAAGTAATGCCCCGCCCCCAGATGTGTTTCCGTGTTTTCCTCGGTTCCTTGGTTTCCACCCGCCCGGTAGCGTTGGTGTCTACATTTTATGCCAGGTCTCTTATTTCCTTATTTTGCTCCTTCGAATGGACTCCCCGCAGCCTTCGCCTGCAACAATCCTGGCAACGACTACCCACCCAGGCCCATCGAGCCGACCTTAAGAAAACTAACTCCGACGATCGAACCCGCCGTCCTTGTCAGTAAAGGTGACCATGGAGACGAGCCTACGATGCTGGCTCGGCGCTGTCCAGGCTCCTCAAGCCGTTCAATTGGCCAGCATCTCACCTGGCGTCACTGCATCCAGGTGACGGCTGAGAACGGCGATGAGCGACTGTTTATCGATCGGCTTGGTGACATAACCATCCATGCCGACATTCAAACATTTTCCGCGGTCTCCCGAAGTCGCGTGCGCAGTGACCGCAATCACTGGCAGCCTGGAGTGATTACGCGCGAGGCTACCACTCATTTGCTCCCGCTCGCGGATCGCTATAGTGGCATCCACTCCATTCATTTCCGGCATTTGCCAGTCCATCAGCACCAGGTCGAAGGTTCCTGTGGAAGCGTACTCGACGGCTGCACGACCGTCGTCAACCAACGTGCAATCGAAGTCCATGGATCTCAGATAAGAACTGATGACCAGCCGATTCATTTCATTGTCTTCGGCTACTAAAATGCGGCGCCTTTTCCCATCGATTGCCATTGGTGGTGACAACAGAGCGCTATCCATGATCTCGTCCATTTCCGACTGCAAGAGTTCCCCGGGAACGCCGTGATTGAGAGATCGTTCGACGGCAGTTAGCAGCATGCTGTAACGGACGGGTTTGGCAATGCACTCAGATACTCCCCATTCGCTACACAAATCGCCACGAATATTCTGGCCTATGGACGCTAAGGCGATGATTGGCAGGTCTTGCAAGTCAGAAAGCGCCCTCACACTTCCCACAAAATCCATTCCATCCATTTCTGCCATCTGCATGTCGCAAACGAGGAACTCGTAGGGCTGACCAGAGGCTGAGGCTTCCTGAAGATCGGAGACCGCTCGTAAGGGATGTTCGCAAAGGTCACACTCGATTCCCCACCGCGTCAGGATCGAACGAACAACATCAAGACTCGCATGCTTGTCGTCGACCACCATCGCCCGGAGTCCCCGGAATGCAGCTGGCGGAGTCAAATTTGGTTCTGGCCGGATAGATCGCCCTAAACGTGCGGTAAACCAGAAGACAGATCCCTTGCCGATCTCGCTATCGAAACCGATCTCTCCACTGAATAAATGCACAAGCTGTCTGGACAATGCCAGACCCAATCCAGTTCCGCCGAACTTCCTGGTGGTGGACGCATCCACCTGAGTGAAAACTTGGAACAAGCTGTCTTTCCTGGCGTCTGGAATGCCGATCCCCGTATCATGCACTTCAAAGCGCACCATGGTTTCCGTGCCCCCGACGCTCTCCGGGTGAACGCTGAGCAGCACCCTGCCCTGCTCGGTAAGTTCCACCGCATTGCTCAACAAGTTTAATATGATTTGTCGTAAGCGATTGGCATCGGCGACCGCCATCACAGGCAGGCCTTCTACAAGTTCGCAGCAAATCTCCACGCCCTTCCCTTCGGCACGGGGCGAGAGAATTTCCGCCATGTCTTCTACGAGACTTTGAAGATTGAACTCAACCGGATCCAGCTCAAGCCTTCCTGCTTCGATCTTTGAGAAGTCGAGGATATCGTCCACCAGGCTGAGCAGACAGTTAACGGAAGCCTTCGTGCCACTCACGAATCGTCGCTGTTGTTCATCCAAAGTGGTGCTACTCAGCAGCTCCGTCATCCCTACCACTCCGTTGAGCGGAGTGCGAATCTCATGGCTCATGTTGGCCAAAAATTCGGACTTTGCAGCAGCGGCCTTTTCTGCCGCCTCGCGGGCTTCCCGGGCATCCTCCAGCGCAGCGGATCGATCGGCGACTGCCAATTCTAGATCCGCGATCTGGCGAAGGTAAACTTGGCGCAGCCGCGACTTTTCGGAAAGTGTTGCCGCCAACTGACGCACTTCAATTCCCTCGAACGGTTTCTTGAGAATTTGGTAGCGGTCAGTTCTCCCCAGACGGGAAACGATCTCGTGCCACGAATAATCTGAGTAGGCGGAACAAACGACGATCTCCAGATTTGGGTTCACTGCCCACAGGTGTTCGATGGTCTCTATCCCGTCCCAACCAGGAGGCATCCGAATGTCCACGAACGCCATTCTGAAGGGAGCACCCATTTCTTCTGCCTCCTTCACCAACTCCAGGGCCTCCTTTCCCTGATAGGCAAAGACTAACTCAAATTCGCCTCCCGGAAAGTCATTCGCCTCCACATCTGGTACCTCATCAGCGCCAAAGAGCTCCATCTCTTCCGCAGCTAGCGAATGGTTTTTCGACGGGGAAAGAAAATAGCGAAAATCCTCGTGAATGGACGGGGAATCATCGACCAGAAGGATTCGATGCCTGAAGGGATTGATAGTGTCGTTCATTTCAATTTATTCGGTTACCGGTGCATGAGTGCGATACTCCTGCGGGGTGGAACTGTGTGGCCTTCGGTCTTGCCCTGTATGTTTGTGCCATCCGTAGCAACGGCATCCCTGACAAAGATGGCCTCTGGCAGGAGAATTCGGAATATTGCTCCTGTCTCAGGCCCTTCGCTCAGAACGTCGATCTTCCCCCCCATTGACTGTACTGTGTTTGAGCAGAAGTGGAGACCAATGCCGTTTCCTGTCGACTTCGTTGTGAAGCCCTGCTGGAAAAGTTTGGTTCGGACTTCGTCGGAGATCCCAGCGCCGGTATCTGAGATTTCAATGACCAGCCCGGCACGACCACTGCGGGATGCCGCAATAGTCAATTTCCGGTAGCGGTCCTGATCCCGCATCGCATCCAACGCGTTCCTGACCAGGTTGACCAATACCTGGCTGAATTTTCCTTTGTTCAGCCTCAAAGTGGGGATACCCTTCGCTCTAATCTCCACTTCTACGTTCAGCTCGGCCAACTGATATTCGTTCAGATCCAGAGCCTCATTGATCAAATCGTCCAGTTCAATGTCCATCGTAAAATCAGCAGAGCGGGAGTAAACCTGCTGCTGAGCGATGATTCCCTGGATATGGCGAATCGTGTGGCGCAGCCGGTTAAGACTATAGCGATTCTCCGCGAACTCCTGCTGCAGATGCTGCGTAACTTTGGAGAAGTAGCCGAGTAATTTGGGGCCGCGATGGTCCTGGCTGAAGAACTCTGCTGCCCTGTGCGACTGGGACTGTAATAGACCTGTAGCTTTTAGAAGTCCGGCCAGCTTCGAGTCAGATGCCCGTTGCTCCAGCATTTCAAGGGATGCATTTGCCGCGTTCACAGCGTTGCCAACATTGTGCAAGACTTCTCTTGCCACGTCCGCCATGCCAGCTCGGTGGGCCGCGATCAGCAGTTGCTGCCTGGTGTCGGCGATCGCTGCGACCATCCCATCGAAGGCACCGGCGAGCACACCAATCTCATCGTTCCGCGTGTAGCCAAGCTTGGTTTTCAAATCGCCTTTCTCTCCGATCCTTTCAGCATGTTTCGCCATTCGCTGCACCGGAATCACCACTCTTCTCCGAATGATCCATGCTGCTGCCGCCATCATTAAGACTCCGCCGACAACGCTGGTCCCCGTAGCAATGGTTGCAGCGACATTTCCCTGCAGAGTTACCGTCCTCGGTACATCCACGCGCAGGTCGACGGAA
>JAQCER010000188.1 GCA_027618625.1 Verrucomicrobiota bacterium | reverse complement strand
TTCAAAATGGCAGCGAGTGGCTCGGTCGGATCATCGAACATCCGAGCGGAAACACTGTGCTGGGTGCCAGCATCGCCGGGGGTGGGGCGGTGTGGATGGGCGGCAAAGGGATCGTGCATAAGATTTACAAAGGGCTGACGGAGACCAGCTCAGAGCGCACGGTGACCGGACGACTGGTCGGCGCTGTCTTAAGTCTGGCACCGACGAGTTTTCTCGTGTGGGTGCTCGCCACGGTGCTGCGCCTGACAGGATCGATGTCCGAGATGAGCCATCTGGATTCCGCAGTGCGAGCGGAAGATGGGACGCCTGCCGCTGAGATCGGATGGGTATCGCAGCTGCGCCAGGAATTGGATCGCGGGTGGTTCGGTGACTTGCTCAAGAAAACGGATCCCTTCACTACGGAAGCAGGGCACCAACTGGCATCGCTGCTCGTGCTTTACAATGACTCGGATGCATGGGCGCGGCTGAAGGCATCGCATCCGGAGATCGCCAAGCTGCTCGACAACGAGAAGGTGCAACGCGTGCTCAACGACAAAGAGGTGCGCAACTCGGTCGCCTTTTCCCAACATGCTTCGCTACTGCTGGAGCCCGATGTGCAGAAGGCAGCTCAGGATCCCGAAGTGGCAAGGCAGTTGACTTTCCTCAACATCCAGGAAACTGCCGAAGACGTCCTCTATGCACCGGCAGCGGACCAATCGAAAGACAGCGCAGGCCGCCGCTTCCTGCGGCGACTGTCCGGGCGCGGTCGATTCTAGGCGAGTTATGATGATCCCAAGGAGAGGCGGACTCCGATCCGCCGCATCTCCCACGACGATGAATATGAAGAGCGGATCGGAGTCCGCCCCTCCTTGGGCCTTCGGCTTACCAACCGACCGGCTATTGTCTGGTGGTTTCGATGCGAAAGTGGCGCTTCATTTCGCCGGATTGGAACGGGTGGGAGATCGTGACGAAGTCGACGTCTGTCGATGTTTCGCGAACGGACAGCTCTGTAAAATTGTCGAGGGGCGTCCACTGGAGGAAGTCCGATGTCGTCATGATGACAGTTGTGGCTGCCGCGGCTTTTTTCCGTTCGAATCCGAATTCGATGCCGCCATTCACTCCCTTGATCGTAACCGGGCCGCCGGATGCTTTGGGGACGGAGAAGTTTGAATCGAACGGAATGCTCACCGCCCAGTCCATGCCATCGTCGCCCAGTGAGGAAAGGTCGATGCGCTTAAGCGATAGGCCTTGCCCGTCGGCGGCCAGAGGCCATGGCGATTTGTCATCGTAGTTGACGAGATCCTCAATGAAGTAGGCATACTTCCCCTTAGCCTCCGCATCCGAGATCATCGGCCCGACCCGTTCAAGCCGGATTGATCCACCGCCATCGGCCAGGCGGACCCCCAAGTCGTCGCCATCCCGCCATGGCCCGAGGAGCATAAGGTTTAGTGCCGCCGGGTATGCAGTGCGGAAGCCCTCAAGACTTTCGGCATCTGTGGTGGTATCGAAATCGACAATGGCCAGCGCCGCTCCTGGTGCCAGCGAGGTTCCCGGTGCAAAATCGAAATCAACTTCGCCCCGCAGTCGCCAGTTCGACAAATATTGTTCTTCTGTACTCGTGTTGGTGATCACGATAAACTCCCTGTGCAAATCGGTGCCGTCAGGGTTGTAGTGAATTTCCGATATGACCACTGGCCCGATCCGCGGAAGATTTCCGTTGGAGTTGTTTGGGGTGCCGAGAGTCGCTGCCTGCATTGGATACATCTCGCGTGCGCCATCCGGCCAGCGGCCAAAGCTTTCGCCCTCTCTGGAGGCGCCAAATTCGACCCGATCGACAAAACGAACAAGGCTGCCGTCCGCTTTTGCCTCGACCAGAAAAACCTCGTCCCCGTCGTTGGCGCTGAGGGAAAAAGCGAACTTGGAAGCATCAAAAACGAGGAACGCACCAGGTGCCATCACGGTTCCTGCCGGAACGGTGAACTTGTTGTATTGGGTGCTCTGGTCACTCAAAAGCCACCCCGATACGTCAAGGCTTTGGGCAGTGGTGTTGAAGAGTTCGATCTGATCCTTGCGCGAGCCCGTCACATTTGCCAGCACCTCGTTGATGACGATGCGATTGTCGGGCCCGAGTCCGGCGCGGCCGGGTGAACCGCCAAACTCACTGCTCGGCCGCCAGTTGTCACCGTCGGCCAGAAAAGTGCGACGTTCGAGTCGATCGACGGGAATGGGAGCATCCACTTCCAGTTCTGCACTGCTGCCCAGACCATCCGCGCGGCCCGGCCAGTCACCAGAGTCATCGAACTCAAACCTCACCACCTCAAGCCCGTCGGCGCCCAGAATACGAAGCTCCTCGCCGTCGTTGGCAAGCTTGCCGGTGAAGGTTCCGACCACTGCGCCCGACATCTCGGGGTAGGTGAGCTGAAACAGTTCCACCGAACTCACAACCACGCCATATCCCGCAGGCGCCAGGAACTTTCTCGCGCCAATGGTCGCCGTGATTCCCCTGTCGATGACAACGCCATCCAGCGCAACGCCGGTGGTCGCGTTTAGGTTGCGCAGCTCGATGAACTCAAGCCCAGTACCCGATGGATCGTCGTAAAAAATCTCTGAGACGACAAGATTCTCCACCGACGCGGGCACCTGTGCGCTGAGATTACTCAGGCAGGCAAATGAGAGGGTAGCGACGAAGGCTGATGAGGGGAGGCTGCGATGGTAGTGATTCACCATCCCAATTTGCATGGATGAGAGACGATGAGAACCGTAACGTTGTGACAAGAAGTTCACACACAACCTCCGTTGGTCAGTGGTGCTGCACACTTGCGCCACCGGGTGATTGATTCTCTCGTGTGCTCCTATGCCAGGGCTTGCTGTCCCAGCGGGCGGAGGGTGTTGGTGGAGCATCCCCTTTCACAGAAGCGACCGTGGGTCTGCTCACAGGATTCGCAAAGGAAGAACTGATCGTTGCACGCCGTATTGCGGCAGTTGAGGTAGCGTGCTGACGGTCGCTGGCAGTAAACGCAGCGGCTGACGATGGTGCGATCTTCAGAGCGATTGATTTCGACGCCGATGCGCTGGTCGAACACGTAGCATTGCCCGTCGAAGTACTGGCCGCGCGCGGTGTCGTCCTTGCCGTAATTGATGATGCCGCCGTGCAGTTGCGCCACGTTGGTGAAGCCCTCGCGCAGCAGGAAGCCGGAGAGCTTTTCACACCGAATTCCGCCGGTACAATAGGTGAGGATCTTGCGGTCCTTGAGGTCTGCCATGTTGTCGCGGATCCACTGGGGGAAGTCGCGAAAGTTGTCGACATCCGGACACACGGCATCACGAAACCGGCCGAGCTGGGTCTCGTAGTTGTTGCGGCCGTCGAGCAAGATGGCGTCGCCGGCTTCGATCGCTGCTTTCCATTGTTTGGGCGAAAGCCTGGGCGCGGTCAGCTCGTTCGGGTTGATGTCAGGCTCGGCGACCTTTTCCAACCCTAGCGTGACGACTTCATCGCGCACCTTGATCGAAAGCTTGGGGAAAACGTGACCCTCGGCCGGATCGACCTTGAATTCGATTCCATCCAGCTGCGAATCCTGTCTCAGTGCCTCCATATACGCTTCAGTAGCCGCTACCGTGCCGGAAACCGCACCATTGACTCCTTCGGCTGCGATCAGAATGCGGCCACGAAGCTCAAGCCGGGTACAAAGCTGGCGGTGCGCCGCAGCGAACGCTTCCGGATCGGCAATCGCGCAGTAGCGGTAATAGAGGAGAACCTGGAATGTGTTTTTCTCCGGCATAAAATGGATTGAATAATCGGCAGTTGCGGGACGTCGAATCTACACGACATTCAACGATCCGCACCGAACAGTTAATCGAGCGCGGGCACTATCAAAAACCAATGAAAAAAGGAATCCTCATCTTTGCAACAGCAGGATTGCTCCTTTCCGGAGTATCCTGCGGACCTAACGCACAAACTGGCGCAGTCCTCGGTGGACTTGGCGGGGCCGCCGTCGGCGGGATCATCGGCAACCAATCAGGACGTGGCCTCGAAGGCGCTGCCGTCGGCGGCGCACTCGGAGCAGGCTCCGGCGCATTGATCGGTAACGCACAGGACCGGCGCAATCAAGGCTACTACGATCAGCGCTACTACGAGGGACCACCACCACGCCGCTATTGATTGGCATCAGGCCGGTGCTGCTTACCGCACTCACCTGGCGACATTGACACTCTTTTAGCAGATCACCCAAAGCCCGGCTGGATTCTTTCCAGCCGGGCTTTTGTTCGTACGTACGGCCCAACGGAATGAATGCTCTTGTTTTCTCTTCTTCTCTCTTCTTTTTAGTAGCCTTGCTCGCACGAACTCTGGGACAGAATCACTTTGTTGCATTAACGAACGTACAGCCCAAGACCGGTTGGAATCAGCCCAACTCGGGCTTTTGTTCGTAAACCAATCATCATGGCGCTTCTGTCACGGTTCCCTTCTCCTGCCTCGCGAACGATCCTCGTTCGTTCGATATTCTGCGTCGTGTGTTGTTTCGTCGGCGTGTTCGCTCTACGGGCGCAGGATCAGGCGGGTGGCTGGAAGCGTGCGCTGCCGGGGAAGAAGTATTCTTTCCCCCGTGATCACTTTGACCACCCTGACTTCAAGACAGAGTGGTGGTACTTCACCGGGCATTTGCATGAGAGCGGCGGCAAGGGGCGGGACTTCGGGTTTCAAGTGACGTTCTTCAGGCAGGGGGTGCGCGCGCCAGAGGCACGGGCGGAGGTTTCGTCGCGCTTTGTTCAGGATCACTTTTACTTTGGGCACTTTGCGGTGAGCGATCTCACCGACAATCGATTCTACTACACACAGGAAATCAGCCGTGGAGCATTTGATGAGGCAGGCGCCGTGGCGGAGGGTGATGTCGGTGACCGAATCGTGTGGTTGAACAGTTGGTCCCTAACATTAAACGAAAACGACGGATTTCACAGCATCACGCATAACAAAAAGGACGGCGTGATATTGGACATGAAAATCGTCCCGCAGAAGCCGCTGGTTTTTCACGGCGAGGACGGTGCCAGCCAGAAGGCGGCTGGGCTGGGCAATGCCTCGCACTACTATTCGTGTAGCCGGATGCTTGCCACTGGGAAACTGACGATCGGTGGGGAGAAGGTCTCAGTCGCAGGGGAGGCGTGGCTCGATCGCGAGTGGGCTACCAACCAGCTGGCGGCTGATCAGGCGGGCTGGGACTGGTTTTCGCTCCAGTTCAAGGATGGTTCCGAGCTCATGATCTATCAGATGCGCAAGGACGATGGCACTGCTGATCCCGTCTCCAGCGGCACGTGGATCGATCCCGCTGGCAATTCCACTCATCTATCGTCGGACACGTTCACATTGTCTCCGCAGAAGACCGGAGTCTGGAACAGCGCGGAGTCGGGTGCGCATTACCCACTGCGCTGGAAGATCGCTGTGCCGTCACTAGGTATCGATGTGATGACGGCGGAGCGGATGCAGAGCCAGGAACTCTATTTACCGCCACTGACCTACTGGGAGGGCGCTGTGGGAGTCACGGGCACTCACGAAGGACAGGGCTATATGGAGCTTACCGGCTACGGAGGCACCATCAGCCCGCTTTCCAGCAGTCGCTGAAGTCAGCGCAGATCGAGGAGGATCTTGCCATCTCGGCTGGAACGCTGCGCGTGTTCCAGCGCGGCACCGATTTGCTCGATGGGGTAGGCCTTTTCCACAGGAAGTTTGAGCCGCCCATCGACCATGTAGCCGGCCAGTTGCGCGAACAATTCCTCACGTTCGGACAACCGCAGTCCGTCCATCCACTTCGTTACCCAGAGGCCGTGCAGGTTGAGCCGCTTGAAGATGAGAAACTTGTTAGGCACCTTCAGACTCTGGCGACTCATGGCCCCGTAAGTCACATGCGTCCCTTCTTCTCCCAGTAGATCCATCAATCGCAAAGCGCTGTCGCCACCGACGGCATTGCTGGCAAGCTTCGGCACTGCAGCGTCCACGACGGCCAGGGCTTCGCGGGCATTCCTGCAAAAATCTGCATCGTCGATGATCACGATATCCGCTCCGTGCGCACGGCAGATTTCTGCTGCGGTCTCACTTCGCACAGCGTTGATGGTGCGCAGTCCCAGCGCCTTTGCCAGCTGGATCAAAGCGAGCCCGACACCGGAGTTGGCAGCATTTTGTGCCACCCAGTCGCCCGGCTTCAACTGGACATAGCCAGTGAGCAATCGCCAGGCCGTGGGCGGATTCACACGCAGCATCGCTGCCTGGACTGAATCCAGTCCGGCAGGAACGCGCACCAGATGATTCCTCGACACGCAGACGCGTTCACTCCACGAGCCTATGTGGTCGAACAGGAGTACCTTGTCGCCAGGCGCGAGATCCGTGACGCCATCGCCGATCGCCGTGACGATACCGCAGCCTTCCATCCCGGGAGTCGCTGGAAGCACCGCCTGCACACCGTAATTTCCCTGAAGGTAATTGATGTCTGCAGGATTGATCGGTGCAAATTCCATCCGCACACACACCTCACCCGCGCTTGGAGATTCCATCCACATCTCGAAGCTGGTGGCCACTTCCTGAGGAATGCCCACGGCCGAGAACTCGATTCTTCGAAAAGTCGTCATGCGAAAATGCTAGCGCTATTCCTTACGACTGCTCTACACTTTTCTTGCTGAACATGTCTAACATCCTCCCGAAGCTAGACGTTAAGACAGTCGACGGATGCCATTCCTTCATCACAGATCCCCCGCAATCGCCTACAAAGCACCGATAAACGTGGCTGCCACTGTGGCACTCGCCGTGTTTTCCACGGCCGTATTCGCAGAGCCGTGGCCGACGCGTT
>JAQCER010000187.1 GCA_027618625.1 Verrucomicrobiota bacterium | reverse complement strand
GCTTCACCTTCGACTGCATGGTAGATGAGCCCCACGGCTGCGAATCGTCCGCTGAACGCTCGGTTGAGACTGCCCAGTTCAGGACGGGCAAGGAGGGTGCGGAACACCACCAGATTGTTCTGACGCAGCTCCGTCGACCAATTCGCGGATTCGTCATCGAACGCCTGGTGCACACTCGACATGAGTTCGCCCACCGTCATGGCTACGGCGAAGGATTCCGGCGACGACGGGAGTGCATCCAGAAAGC
The DNA here is from genome assembly GCA_027618625.1 of Verrucomicrobiota bacterium. Classification (GTDB taxonomy): domain Bacteria; phylum Verrucomicrobiota; class Verrucomicrobiia; order Verrucomicrobiales; family DEV007; genus JAGROY01. The sequence goes on along the minus strand of JAQCER010000187.1, from coordinate 6,593 downwards.
CGATGACCGAGTCGGGGCCTTGGGTCAGTGATTGTCCCAGCCACGTGCCGACGATGCGGCGCTTGCCCACGAGGGTGTCGCTGTTGGCCAAGGCGCTGGCAAATTCTTGCGGACGGATGGTGGCGCCTGCTTTGGCATAAGCTTGCGTCAATGTTTTGGTAACCTCTGGTTCTTCAGTGAACCACCGCAGCGCGGCCATCTCAAGCTCCGGAGCGGACTCGAAATCGAGACTCTTGTGCTCGTCTGCCAGATCCGCGAGACGCCGTTCGCGCTCGCGGGACGTTTGTGTATCGCTGGGGCTGGTCAGCGGCTGATTCGGAAGTCCTGCCAGCGTTACTTGCAACAGCCAGCGAAGGGCGGGGTCGTCGATACTGGCTACGACTTGCGGCAGGTGCGCGGTGATGACGTCTTTTTTGTAAACACACTGCTCAAGCTGCAGATTGCTGGAGCGAAGATCGAACTCTGGAGCGAACCTAACGAAATAGTCGGCAGCAACTTTGGGTTGCGCATGCTCCAGAACGGTTAGTAGCCAGGGAATGTCAGCATTGGAAACTGGCCCTGACGCAAGGATCGCCAGTTCGCTGGTGTTGCCAGACTGCACACAGAGGTCAACGAGTTCGCCCAGCAGCGCATTGCCTTCCGGATTCGGTGCAACAGACGATCGGGCCGCGGAAAGATCGCTTTGGAACCGTGAAGCCCAGGCCACAACGATCCTGCCAAACGCACCTCGAAAATCTGGATGGGCCGCGTGGGTGCTCGCGTGGCTGAGCAGCGCTCTCGCTTGTGCTGGAAGGACAGCGCCTTCCTCCATGCCCGCCGCCATCGCGTCCCAACCAGCCAAGTGCACCGGCAACGGCAAGAGATCACCCCATTCACTGAGAACGGTCTCGGCGATGAGCATGCGCGCCATTGCAGGGAGTCCGGGAGCATTGATGCGCTCAAGAAAGTAGTCCGCGTAGTCCGCCGCCATCGTCGCATCATTGCCGATACGCGCCAGCCTCATCTGGCCGACGATCAGCATCTCGCGGGCGACGGCAGTCCGCTTCGGGCTCGTTGCCACCGTGGCCTCACGTTGCAGTGCGGCGAGCATTTCCTTCAACTCGTCTTCGTCGCTGGCTAAGCGCTGAACGAGCGTGTCGTAGCCAGGCATCGCGAGCGCGGCGTTCTCTTCAGAAAGGCCCGCTTCCAGGCGATCAAGCGCTGTCTTGACTGCCTCACTCGTTGGTGAATACAGCGCCCTTCCAGCGGTCGATCCGATCAGCATTCCGACGCTTGCACGATCCAGGAATATGCCTTCATCCGAGATCGTTCGCACGGCGGTGAGAGCAAAGTCAGCGTGCTCCAGCCCTGGTTGAATTTCCGGCACCACTCGACCAGAGATCAGCCGATTGGCAAAAAAACCGCCCGCAGTCATGCGATCACTGAATTGGATACCCCACTCCTGGGCTTCCTCCGCCGTATGAATCAACGCCAGCGCCTTGTTTAAAACGGTGATCGCCTCTGCGGCTGATCCTTTCGCGATCAATTCGGAAAGGACTGCGCCCGTCTCACCCAAAAATGCGATGGGATTGAGCTCCAAGGCGCTGATTTGCTCTGCTTCCAGAATGTGTCGGGCACGTTCCTCGACGGTGATCGCAGCCTCGACGGCAGCTTCCCCGGCGAGTTCGGGCGGCGCATCCTGGCCATGACCGAAGCAGATCAATCCAAACAGGGTCGCGACCGAAAGCGTCAACTGCCTGATACGCAATCGTATGGCGTCACCAGGCAGGATCCTCATCGTCTCGGGCTACATCTCTCACGGTCGGGAGCATAGCGCGTTCTCATCCAGATTCCAAGTTCTCCCGAACGGCCCTGACAAAATTGAACACGGATAATCCGCCCTCGTGTTACCGAGGGCGGATTTTGTTGGTTCAAGGATCGGGGAAACGAGTGGGATTCCGATCCTTGGGGCAGGAAATTGAAGTGAAATCAGTCCGAGCCGAGGCCACCGAGTATGCCTCCCAGCTTGCTCTTGGCTGCATCCATCAGGCCACCGCCGATGTCTCCTCCACCGCTCAATGCGGAGTCGAGCATTCCAGAGATATTCTCGGGAAGTTTATCTTTTACGAATCCGAGAACCGTTTCGATTGCCTGGGTGCTCGTAGTTTCGTCGAGGCCCAGTTTTTCCATGAGTTGTGCTTTCAGTTCGTCCATTGGTCTTTATTTCGTTGGTGTTCCAAAGTATGGATACGTCCCGCAATCGAAAAGTCACAGTCCCTGCCAATAAAATGACCCGAGTATCTGATTTGCACGTTGTAGCGAATGTTCCTCTGCCCTCTCCGGTGGAGTTGTCGCAGGAAATTCCGCGTTCACCTGTTGCGCAAGAGGCGATGGCGCAGTGGCGAAAGACGATTCAGGAGATCATTTTTGGCGATGACCCACGGTTCCTTTTGGTGGCTGGGCCGTGCTCGATTCATGATACAAAGGCCGGTCGTGAATACGCTGAACGATTTGCCGCGCTGGCGGAAGAAGTATCGGACAGTTTGTTTCTGGTGATGCGCGTCTACTTCGAAAAGCCGCGCACCACCGTGGGCTGGAAGGGGCTCATCATGGATCCCAATCTCGATGGAACCAATGACATTCCCGCCGGGCTTCGCATGGCAAGACGCTTTTTGAATGAGGTAGTCGATCTTGGAATCCCGACCGCAACCGAGTTGCTCGATCCGATCACGCCGCAATACATCGCCGATCTCATCGCATGGTCCGCCATCGGCGCGCGCACATCCGAGAGCCAGACGCACCGGCAAATGGCATCCGGTTTATCGATGCCGCTCGGTTTCAAGAATGCCACGCCAGGAACTCTGATCCCGGCGATCAATGGCATCAAAGCCGCCATGCAACCGCAGACGTTTCTCGGAGTCAGTCCTGAGGGAGTGGCCTCGGCGGTGACGACGCGCGGCAATCCTTCCTGCCACATTATCCTGCGAGGGGGCGATGCCGGCCCGAACTACGAGGCGCCAAGCATCGCCGAGACCGAGGCAGCGCTCACCAAGCACGGGCTGCCCTGCTCGATCATGGTCGATGCCAGCCACGACAACTGCCATAAAGACGATAAGCAAATGCCGGACGTTTTCCGCAGTATTGTTTCGCAGCGAGTGGCGGGAACATCGTCGATCATTGGTGCAATGTTGGAAAGCAATCTGGTGGCTGGAAACCAGGCTCTCGGTTCCGGCGATCGGGACGGGCTCACTTATGGGCAATCGGTAACCGATAAATGCATCGACTGGGAGACCACCGAAGAACTTGTCCGCTGGGCCAGGGAGCAACTGAAACCCGTGGTTGGGAAACGATGATCAGGCACATCAGCGTCTCATCCTGGATTCTGGCATTGCTGTGGGCCGCAGTGATTGTTGAGCCTGTCCCCGCCGAGGACGACGAAGTCCTGCGCGTCTTCATTTTCGCTGGTCAATCGAATATGGTTGGTTCGGATTCGAAGGTCGCAGACATCGAGCAATTCCCTCCATTCACTGGTCTGGATCAGCCACAGCCGAACGTGAAGTTCTCGTATTGCATCGGCCGCGAGGACAAGATGCGATCGAATGGCTGGGTCGACCTGCAACCCGTCGACAATGTGGTCGGTCCGGAGTTGAGTTTCGCGCGTTCGGTGAGCCGCAGTGTCACCGCGCCAATTGCCATCATTAAGTGCGCTGCGGGTGGCACCCACCTGGGAGGAGACTGGAATCCTGCGGAACCCGGCGGGTTCAAGATGTATCCGCTTGCTCTGGATCTGGTGCGGTCATCGCTCGAAGGACTTACCAGGCAGAAGATTCCGTATCGCATCGAAGGCTTCATGTGGCACCAGGGCGAAAACGACATGTTCGAAGAAACCTACATGCCGAACTATGGCAGTAACCTGGAGAAATTCATCGCAGCCTGGCGTCGTGACCTTGCTCTGCCGAACCTCAAGTTTTACATCGGCGAACTCTGCACTAAAACCATCTGGGGAATGGACCTGCGCCCCCGCATGTACGCCATCAGTCAGGGACAGAAAGCCGTGACCTCCACTGATCCGCTGGCGGAATACATCCCTACTTCCCACGTTGGAGTCGAGATCGGTGGCGGTGTCGGCTTGCACTATCACTACGGCACACTCGGCCAGCTCGAGCATGGCGAAAACTACGCGACGGCGTATTTGAAAACGATCGTCCGCGGCCGAGCAGTCGAGCAGCAGCATGCGCTCAAAACCTGGCCGTACGAGAAAGGCAGCACGGTAAAACTCTTCGTCCTCGCCGGACATCGCAACATGGAAGGCGAGCGCGCCTTTGTGCAGCAACTCAAGGACGTGAAAGGCGGCGATGCCTTGCTCGGACAAAATGATCAGATCGCCTATCGCTACAGCATCGGAGGTGGCTACAAAAAGTCAGACGGCTGGGAACCCCTGAGGCCCGCGGGTTACTACGATACCTTCGGGCCCGAGCTGAGTTTCGGCCGCGCAATGCAGCAGCACACCACCGATGCTATCGCAATCGCGAAGTTCACCCACAGCGGCTCCCAGATCATCGATTGGACTCCGGAAGGCAGCATCGCCAAGTCGCGCAATCTTTACCCGGACTTCATCGAGTTTGTCCGCAGCTCGATCAGCGAACTCGAAGCAAAAGACCAGCAGGTAGAACTCAAAGGGATCTTCTACCACCTCGGCGAGAACGACATGTCGTTCGGCCCTCATCGCCAGCAGGCAGCCGAGTGGCTGAGCACCATCATCGCCCAAAGCCGCAAAGACTTGGATCTGCCGTCGCTGAAGTGGTTCGTCAGCCAGCAACCACCCACTGATGACGAAAGCGTCAACAAGATCGACGTTGTCGCCGCCGTTGAATCACTCGCCGCCACCGACAAAAACCTCATCCACATCAAAGCCTTCAACCCTTCCCAGCAGGAAAAGAAACTGGTGCTCGATACCGCAGGAATCGTGCGGCTGGGGCAGGTGCTTGCCGAGGGTTACGTTGAGTGAGCATAAGCCAGTCATCGTCAATGGAACCAACTCACCAACTCGCTATTGGTGGCCCATGTTGCGTCTTTCCGGGAGAAGGAAGGCCGCTTGCCTTCGGTGGATGAGTTCAATTATTTATTAACACAGACGGAGATGGGATGTGGCAACATCAATCTGGTGGGTAATACATTTCACTTTGAGCCTACCCCAAATGGTACATATGTGAACCCTTCATGAGAACGATCCTTTACTCACAATTCTCCGTTGCCTTGGTGGTGGTGACGGGACTTTTGCCAAGGCTGGCGACGGCGCAGCAGGAGTCGAAAGCACCGCTGAAAGTATTCATATTGGCAGGCCAGTCGAACATGGAAGGGGCTGGTGTCATTCAGATTCCCGAGAACAGTGGCAAGGGCGGCAACAGTGGCAATGGCGGGAAAGGCACGCTGGAGTATCTGGTCAAGGACCCCGCGACGGCGGAGCGTTTCCCGCACACCATTGATTCCAAGGGTGATTGGGTCGTGCGTGACGATGTCTGGATCTGGTATCTCGGGCGTAAGGGTGGGCTTTCGGTCGGTTACGGAGCCACGGAAGATCGCATCGGGCCAGAGTTTCAGTTTGGCCACGCGATCGGCGAGCGACTGGAGGAACAGGTGTTGCTGATCAAGACGGCTTGGGGAGGCAAGAGTCTCGACGTGGATTTCCGGCCTCCAAGCAGTGGTGGCACGGTTGGCCCGTTTTACACGGAGATGATCGGGCACATCAAACGAGTGCTGGAGAACCTGAAAGAGGAGTTTCCTGACTACGATGGCGGGGGATACGAACTCGCTGGTTTCGGCTGGCATCAAGGGTGGAATGACAGGGTGAATCAGGCAGCCAATGATGCCTACGAAGAGAACATGGTTCATTTCATCAACGATGTGCGCAAGGATTTGGGCGTGGAGAATTTGCCTTTCGTGATTGCAGAAACGGGTATGTCGGGACATGAAGAAAAGCATCCCAGAGCGCTATCGCTGATGCGAGCCCAGGCCGCTGTCGCCGAGCGCAAGGAATTCAAGGGGAACGTTTCATTTGTGGGCACGAAAGATTTCTATCGGCCAAAGGAAGAATCGCCCAGTGGACAAGCCTATCACTGGAACAGCAACGCCGAGACCTACTTTCTGATTGGCGACGGCATGGCCAAGGCGATGCTGGAACTCATGGCAGGCGGATCGAAGGATCAGTCCGCGCAGTTCGAAGTCACTGCTCCGCCCGTGACTCTCGAGGTGGATCCTTTCTATAAAAAATTCGTAAGTGCCGACGGTCTGCCGGTTCTGTCCAGCGAGAAAGTAAACGACTACGCTCTCAGGGAGGCCGCCTTTCTGGTGACGGAGATGCTCGCGCTGCGTCCAGATGTTCTCAAAGCGATGATCAAAAGTGGATCCAGGCTCTGTGTGATCGGCTACAATGAATTCACAACCGAGTTGCCAGGCTGGTCGTATCTTGCTCCCAAAGATTTCTGGGACGCGCGCGCGCGTGGAATGGGTGGGTCGCTGGAGGATCCGCTGTGTTCATGCGCTGAGGAAAACCTGCTAGGCTATCCTGGTGATCCCTACAGCACGGAGAGTATCGTCATCCATGAGCTCGCTCA
>JAQCER010000186.1 GCA_027618625.1 Verrucomicrobiota bacterium | reverse complement strand
AGAAAGCCGCTGCTGAAAACAAACTCAAAAAACCCTGCACGGAATCAGATGCATCCTCATGGTCCTCGCCCCGCTTGCGAAGGTAGAGATAAAGGGGGTGCCAGTAATTGACGGCCAGCATTCGCAATCCAGCGATAGCCCCGCTGTCGTCCCCACCCCGGGCTCGCGATATCGCCGACCACTGAGTGATCGGAAGAGAGATCCGTACGCGACCCGGAACCCGGTGTCGGCGCATGCCCTGAAGTGGATTCGATATCGTTTAAACTCATAGACATCTCTGATTCTGCCATTTGGTCGTTTAACAGGCCGCTAGCGGAACGTCACGTCATTTTTCACCGGAAATGGGGCGACCGGAGCAGAGGTGCCTAAGCTAAACTAGTATTGTCATCATCGGTCTGTTGGGCAACCCTGCCACCGGCCGCCTTAAGCGCCTTTCCCATGAAGAACCCCGCTTTATCAATACTTGCCAGCTTGTCCCTGTTGGGAACGCTTCTGGCTCAAGACCGCCCAAACGTTCTCTGGATTACATCCGAAGACAATGCAGCGCACTGGATGGGCTGCTATGGCAACACTGACGCCAGGACACCTCGGATCGACAACCTGGCTGCGGGTGGGCACCTTTTCACTGCCGCCTATTCGAATGCTCCGGTCTGCGCTGTCGCGCGGTCTACCATTCTCACTGGTATGTATGCCACAACTCAGGGCACCCAGCACATGCGCAGCCGACACCGGATCCCGGATAGATTCAGGCCGCACACTTCTTATCTGAAGGAACTCGGTTACTACTGCACGAATGCGAGCAAGACTGACTACAACTTTCAAGGTGATGACAAAGCCATCTGGGATGAATGCGCACCGAAGGCTCACTACAAGAACCGCGCTGAAGGCCAGCCCTTTTTTGCGATCTTCAATTTGACGGTCTCGCACGAAAGTTCGTTGTTCCCCCAAAATGTGGAGGCCAATCGGGCAAATGGAGTCATCCCGGAGACGCCGCGGCTGGATCCGTCCGAAGTCACGATCCCCCCCTGTCTGCCCGATCTTCCAGAAATTCGCAGCGATTTCGCCGTCTACCACGATGTTCTGACTGCCCTCGATGCCCAAGTTGGTGAAATCCTTGACGAATTGACAGCGGCAGGGCTGGCTGAGAACACGATCATTTTCTACTACGGCGACCATGGCGGCCCGACTCCGCGCGGCAAGCGATACATTGAAGACACCGGTGTTCGCGTTCCCATGATCGTCCGCGTGCCAGAAAAATGGAGCGCGTATTCTCCTTTCAAGACAGGTGAAAAAGTCAGCGAGCCTGTCGCTTTCATCGATCTCGCACCGACTTTGCTGTCGCTCGTGGGCCTTGATAAGCCGCGGCACATGCAGGGGCGTCCGTTCCTTGGCCCGAGGCGCGCAGCGCCACCGGAAAACGATATCGTGTTTCTGCACGCTGATCGCTTTGATGAACTCTACGGCATGCGTCGCGGCATTACCGATGGTCGGTGGAAGTACATCCGCCGTTTCACGCCCTACCTTCCGGCAGCGCCTTACTCCTACTACCAGTTCTCCGTTCCTGGGTGGCCGGCGATGGAGCATGCATGGAAGAATGGTAAGCTGTCAGGCTATCACAAGGCACTATGGGAATCTCCGCAGCCTGTGGAATATTTGTTTGATACAGATGCTGATCCCTGGGAGATCAACAACCTTGCCACCGATCCTGCGCACGCTGAACGGCTGGCGGCAATGTCCGCCCGGCTCAAAGCGAAGATGACGGAGACCAAAGACACGGGGATCATTCCCGAACCAATGTTCGCGGAACTTGCAGGTGACGCCACCATCTACGATTTCGCCAACGATGCAGGGTTCGACTATGGGAAAACGATCGACCTCGCATGGCTGGCCACAGAAAACGACGCTGCGCAGATTCCTGCACTGGTGTCCTTGCTTGAGGCAAAAGAGCCCTTGCACCGCTACTGGGGCGCACAAGGCCTCCTTATTCTGGGCGATGCGGCAGCCGATCAGGCTCCCGCACTGGAGGAACTCTTGCACGACAACTTCGCTGCCAATCGAATCACCGCCGCCCATGCACTCTATCTTCTCGGAAAGGAGGGACTGGCCACCAGTCAGCTGGTGGCCGAACTCGACAAGTCTACCGACGACTACGCAGCGCAATTGGCGATCAACACGCTGACTCGTGTCGAGGCGACCTACGCCGTTCCATCCGCCTGGATCGAGGCAACTCTGAGCCGCGAGAAGCCAAATGAATACCTAGGTCGGTTCGCGACCCGGTTGAAGGCTGAACGGGAGGCTCAGTAGTCAGTCGTGATCCCTCCGATCAATCAAGGCGTAACCACCGCGCCCGCTGGTAACGCTGGTAACGGTTCCGTTCCCGCGCCACTTTCCAGCATCTCCAGGAAGATGTTCTCAAGCTGGTCGTGCCCATCATCGGTGCGACCGGTCTTCAGTTCATCCATCGTTCCTAGAGCGACCAGCTCACCATGGTTGATGATGCCGATGCGGTCGGCCAGGTCTTGCGCAATGTTGAGCAGGTGCGTGGACATGAAAATCGTTACACCGTCATTGGCGCGCCGCTTGAGTTCGTCTTTGACAATCTTTGCATGCACCGGGTCGAGTCCGATCATCGGTTCATCGATAATGATGACTCTGGGCTCGTGCAACAAGGCTGCCGCAATGGCCAGCCGCTGCCGCGTTCCATGACTGAGGTTTTCGATCAATTCATGGCGGTAACTTTCCAAGGCGAACTGCTCGAATAAAATCCCTGTAAGTTTGCTGGCTCTCGCGTGATCCAAGCTGAAGATGTCGGCGATGAATCGCATGAACTCGAGAGCAGTCAGCTTATCGTAGAAAAGTGCGACATCCGGGACAAATCCTAGGACTTTCTTCGCCGCAATCGGGTCTTCCTGGATATCGTGGCCACAGATCCACGCCCTTCCCCGCGTCGGACGAAGCAACCCGGTCAAGAGTTTGATTGTTGTTGTTTTTCCGGCAGCGTTCGGCCCGAGAAATGCGAAGAACTCACCCTGTTCGATCTCAAGATTGAGTCCGTTCAGGGCCTTGAGCTGCCCATATTGCATCGATAGGTCTTCGGTTCGAATCATGGTTTCTCCTTGGAAGAATCTGGAACTGGAATCACGGCTCCCTCCGGCACAGGCACGACCACCTCCCCGGTTCCATCATCGCGTAGCCCTTCGGCATCGGGATCGAGGCGTAATTCGTAACTCACAAGCCTGTAATCAAGAAACGACTCCATCGTAAGGAGTTCGCCGGTCTCGGAGAAAAAGAACTTGAGACCCGCGTCTCCCAACACTTTCACGTCCAGAATGTATCCATTCAAACGTGCGCCAGAAACGGTAATGATTCCGCGCCGCGCCAGCAGCCGTGCGCCCTCCTTCTGGCTCGCCTCAGCCTTCGCCTGCTCCTGGATCTTTGCCAGATCAATCCCCCACGCACGCATCAACAACTGGGCTTGGAGTTGCTGATCGATCGTGCTGTTGGCGCTCGAAGAATCCAGCAATACTGCGTCACCATTCTTGACCAGATAGTGGATAGTATCGTCGCCCCCGTTTTGCGAAAGCTCACAAGTGATACCGAGCTCCTTCATGCTGAGTTCGATCGAATAGGAAATGACTTCGCCGTCCCTTTCCATCCACAACTCTGACCTTAGTCTCACCTTGCCGTCCAAATGCCCGATCTCAACGTCAATGTCTCCCGCCATTTTCAACGACACTACCTTGGGCAAATCCCGGCTCCGAACCGACTCATCAGCAGATCGAAGATCTGGTTTCAAGCTTGGGACCACAGAAAGTTTCCCCACAAGATCCTTGCCGCTGAAAATATCCATTTGCTCTAGGCCTGACGTCACAAACAGATCCAGCACTTGGGTCGGCGGAACTTCGGAGAACTTCGATTCTTCAGGAAAGTAGATCATTTGAATCAACAATCCGGTCGTAATGAGCCAGAAAGCGATCACGAAGGAGCTGATGACTTTAAAATACATAAATCGGAGTAATCGCTTTGTTCAAAACTGCTCACAGATAAAAGTCGCGAAACCTGTCACATCTTAGGCCTCTTTACCAGTCCTGTCTTTTGCCCGGGCGGCACGCCAGCGCAAGGCCTAAGGCCAGAATCACCCCGCCGATGTCACCGCCCGCTCCGATCCCTCAACGACCAGCAGGTGATTACTCAATCGGCAGTCGTCCGCAGACGGAAATAGTCGTGTTGCAATCGCGGGAGGCGGAGTGTCACTCTCTCGGTCAAATCATCGATCACCTTCGGAGCCGTGGTCATTTCATAGGACTCGATCCTGAGTGGTTGCCACGACTCTGGATCCAGATCGACCGAACGCTCGACTCTGTAGGCCCGTCCCTGGGCGATGTAGTCGATTCCAGGGTGCCCATATCCTCCCGCCAGCTGCGAATACGAGAGGTAAGCGTAGTTGCCATCCACCACGATATCGAGCATCGCTGTTGATTCAGAGTCGAATGTGGATGCGAACAGTTCGAACACGAACGCAATCTCTTGCGGCGATAAACTGCGGCGCCAAATTTGCACGTTGTCGATACTTCCATTGAACCATCCCGGCCAGTCAGCACCAGACTTCCCATCCGTCCCGTTGCCGATGGGGAGGCCGGAATCAATGTCTTTAACTTCGGAAATATCGCGCCGGGCAACTTCTCCTCCGTCAAAGTAGATCACGGCGAACCCGTCCCGGTCGTGTGTTACAGCAAGATGATGCCAATCGCCGTCACCGATCTCCCCTGCCGGACCGACGTAGTCGGATCGATGAGAATTGTCACCGTCACCGATGTTCCACTGCCAGCGACCATCTTTTCCTGCGGCGATCGCCCAGCCATTTCCGGCACCGAGGCGCCAATTTTTGTTCGAGAGAATTGCTGGATCGCTCTTCGTTCCTCCAAGCCCAGATGCACCCTCACTCTTCACCCAAACAGATACGGAGAAATCCTGCCCTGCGCCAAACGAAAGCGCCGCGGTCTCGGGCAACGAAAGATACGCTGGCTCGCCAGACCCATCATTGACCAATAGTGCCGCGCTCCCACGCACACCAGAAGCATCAACCGTTACCGGCCCGAACGCCTCAGCATCACCGAAATCTGCATCGAAGCGAAGATCGACAACGGCATCGTGCGTCGGCGGATGATTAACGTCCGCAGCAATTGCCAATTCCCGAACTTCCCCGGGTAAAAGCCTGCGATTCCAGATCTGCAAATCGTCGATGCCTCCAAGAAACCGTCCACCGATGCGAAAGTCAGAACTGGTATCCACGTTACCGATACCACTGATGACCTCACGCTTGACTTCGACGCCCTCCATGTAGACGATCGCATCACCATCGCGGTCGTGAGTGACAGTGACGTGATGCCATCTGCCATCGGATAAGGTTGGGGCCGGTGCCTGGATTTGCACACCTGTTCTGCCATCGGCGAGTTCCCATCTCAACGCCCCATCGCGAGTGGTCCCGATCGCCCAACCGCGAGTTTGGCCGCCTTCGACTGCCCGATTGCCAACAATGGTTCCGGATGAGCCCGTCGTGGCTCTCATCTTCACCAGAAACGAAACGGAAAAATCCGCACTCGATGCAAATTTCAACTTCTCTGGCCGTCCAAAAGTAATTTCGCCACTGCTCTTGAGTTCAAGATACTGACGATCGGTGTCGCGAGCGAAGACCGACTCCCCAGCAGCGGCAGGCAACAACGTTCCTGACACATCCACCAATTCACCATTGCATGCCAAATCCACGATGCGTCGATCATTGATCGGGCCATCGTAGAAGGAAACGCGTGCAACCAGTGGAGGGCTCTTCTCCGCATCGACACCGGTGACCTGCAAGGTGTAAACAAACTCCTGTTCCGGCCCGCCACTCACCAAGCCTGGTGGAGCATCGACAAGCACGCTGACGTCAGTTGACAAAGTGGCGATCCATTCGCCATTTCGCAGCAATTCCTGCGAGGTGATGTCGTAGCCTTCCGCTGGCGACCAGGAGAGTGCCACCTGCCCGAACCGTTGATCCGCAGTTGCCCGCAGAGCAGTAGCACTATAGGGCGGATAGCCGAAAGCTTCCGCCTCCCATCCCCATTCCGGATCGACAGGAATGCCGAGGTGGCGCATCGCAGTAGGTGGTACTGCCGTGTGCCCCGGGCCCGCCGCATGGACTCGCGGCATCACCCCGGCGCCATTGGCGATGAGAAAAATGGTACGTTCTGTCAGACTTTGCCCACCGTGCCCGGTACCGACGCCGCCGTGATCGGTCGACACAATGGTCATCCATTCCTCATCGGCATAACCAGGGCGATTGCGAATCGCCTCCAGCACTTTGCCTACCTGTACATCGGTGGTTTCAATCGAAGAAATGTAGGCCGGATTTGCAGGACTAAAGCCGGTGCTGTGACCACTGATATCCACATTCCCAAAGTACACGAACAGAACGTCTGGTGAATGATCAGCTAGATATTCCTCGACCTTCGCGAGCACCAGGCGATCGCGCTCGGTGTATGACCCAGGCAATGGCTCACCATCTGGAAAACGATGGTCAAAATACTCCGCCACTGGCTCGACGATCTTTGTGTCGATCTCTTCCCAATCGATGAAGGACGCGACCACTGCATCCGGTCGGGCCTGCTTTATGTACTTAAAAAAGTGTGGAAACTGCGCGAGACGATTATTCGCGAAGCCGTTGTCGATCACTCGGTGCTTGTTCGCCCATACGCCCGTCAGGAGGCTCGACCAACCTGGACCGCTCGAAGTAATCTGCGTCGTTGGAGTCCCGACCACTCCACCCGCAAATGCATTATAAGTAACCGCCCCGCCGTCTGCCAG